>JAOZRH010000006.1:9068-29015 GCA_029931905.1 Fidelibacterota bacterium | reverse complement strand
AGATTTTCAAAAATTAAGAAAAGATGCTTCTAAACAATCATCTTCTATTTCAGATAAAAATATAATTGATTTTAATAAAGCGAAAAAAGAAATTGAAAATAAACAAGGACCAGTAGTCGCTGAAAAAGAACAAGTTGGAAAAATTTCAGGTACAGATTCAAATGTTAGTATTGAAGAATTAACAACTGGTCAATCATTAAATGGGATTCAACCAACTCTTTTAAGTCGTCTTCGAAATGCTATAATTGAATTTCAAGAATCAACTGGTAATATTAAACCAATTCCAATTAATTCTGGATATCGATCTATTGAAGATCAGCTTGCACTTTATAAAAAATATGGTCCTGGAAAAGCAGCAAAACCAGGAAAATCAATGCATAATTTTGGTTATGCAGTTGATATTAATACAGCTATATTAGATCAAATGGATCAAAAAGGTATTTTAGCTAAAAATAAATTACATCGTCCTATATCATCTGAAGGTTGGCATTTAGAACCAAAGGGAATTGATAGACAGCAAATTCGTAAAGATGGTAATCCTTTAATTGCGAATAAAGTTGATGTTGATAAATCAAAAACTATTGTATCGAAAGAAGTTGGTGGAGAAAGTCAAAATTCAATTGATGCTTCACAACAAAATTTTAATACACTTCGACATGAAGGTCATCCAACTGGTATTGTTAATAATGAAGCAACAGGTATAGATAAATCTTCAACAATGCAAGAAAATAGTCAATTAATAGATGGTGGATTAGAAAATTCAATAGCTGCTATATTTAATAACTCATCTCAAACGATTGAGAGTTTTTCTAAAAGATATGTATTTGATGCTGATGTTAATTATGAATTAGTCGGATAATTTTATATGTATGTAACTATGAATGTTATAGTTACATACATTATTTTTTAATGAATTTTGCCGTTAAAAAATATTTTTATTTTAAATTAAATTTTAAGTGGAGCAAACATAATGTCGAATAATATAGATAATCAAATAAAAAAATTCGGTAAACAAGTAATTACATTTTTAACTCAAAATGGAGGATCTGGTCAGTTAAAAGTAATTGGTAAACCTTGTAAATTTAATAGTAATATTGATCCGAAGTCAAGAATTTCTGATTATATTAAACATAAAATGAATATTGTTGATTTAATTCCTTGTCAGTATACAGTTGGAGTAGGACAAAGTTCAACAAATGATTCTGTTTCATCTGATAAACATTTTGGAAAATTAGAAAATATAAGACATGTTCTTCAATATCAAGAACCAATAAAAGAATATGAAAAAATGTGTGGTTATTATAGTCTTACACCATATGCTGGATTGAGGTTATTAACAACAGATGAAACAACTTCAACTGATGAATTTAGAAATGGTTTTGAAAATAATATAATTGCTGGTGCTATAAATAAGTTATCACAAGTTGGTAGAAATGCAAAAACATTTGGTAAGTCAATTGGTGGAGATGTAACTAAAGCTGGAAGCGAATTTGTTACAGGAAAATTTAACGATGTATTACAATTTACTGGAAATGCTGCCAATATTGATCAATCAGTAATTGATAGTGGAAAGAAAATGTCAGCATCTTTAGCTAATGTTTTAATTCAAGGAAATTCAGTTAGTATGCCAAAAATTTGGGATAATAGTAGTTATCAACCAAATAATAATATTGTTATTAATTTAGTTTCTCCATATGGTTCAAATAAAGCAATACATGAATTTATAATTAAACCATTAACTTATTTATTACTTATGTCTCTCCCAAAAACACAAGATGGAATTTCCTATGGTTTTCCACATATGATTTCTCTGAAAGCATATGGGATTTCTGAAGTTTCAATAGGATCGATTGCTGGATTAACTCTCCATCGTGGAGGAAATGATACAAGTTTTAATAAAGATAAACAACCATTATCTGTTAATGTTTCATTAGAAATTATTAATTTAATTGATGGTTGTGCATCATATGACAAATTAGATGCATATGAAAGTGAAGCTATTGCAAATTCTTTAAATCCTCAAAGTGAATCTAATATTTTCTTTCAAAATGGAAGTACTCTTTTACAAACTCCAGGAAAAATTATTAAATCATTAAGTCCATTTAAATATAATACTTTAGATACTACTGAATTAGGATTAGATGGAAATTTCAGTTTAAAGTCAAATCCACTTGCAAAAAATTTAACAGATGTAACACAATCACAATCGCCGAATTTAAATAATAATACAAAAGATAATATTAATATTGAAGTTAGTAGACAAGCAAATGCAATAAATACTGCTCAAACAAATGGAAAAACAATACAAAAACAACCAAATACAACAGTTGAAAATAAAACACATATAAGAAGTTCTTACATTTCTATATAACAATATCTGGAGAAGTAAATGAGTTTATTAGCAACCACATATTCTTCTTTTTTAAATTCAGTTTTTAATTATCCTGAATTTTTAATGAGACGACAAAATATTTTTAGTAGATTTCATAATGATATTGAAAATATATTAAGTACTGATTTTACTTCAATATTAGATAATTATCCTAAATATGATACAGATAGTCAAATTATATCTGATATGTCAATATATAATTTACAAAAAATATATAATATTTCATCTGATGGAACAAATTATCTTATTGAAAATATTAATAAACATCATATCTTACTTGATAAAATAATATTGGATAAAATGCCTTATATTCGTAAAAATTTTATTAATGATTATATATTACAAGTATCATATTTTGATTCTTTAGAAACTATTTATGATAAACAATTTTATTTTGATTTAAAAAATATAAATAAATTTAATATTTTTCCAAGTCTTTTATCAAATAGTGAATATAATGTTATATTAAAAGATGGAAGTTTTATTCAACAGTTTATTATACAGAATTTATTGGAACAAACATATTGTGAATCAACAAATTTTTTAAATAAAATGATTCTTTATTTTTCAATAAATAATGTTGTAAATAAACAAAATATCAAAGATGATTTTAATTTATTTATTGATATAAATCAAAATGAAATTTTAACCGAATCAACTAGATTAATTTTAAAATCAATATATCAATTTTCAGAAACTTCAGATTCTGTAATTAATGAAATTATTACAGATATAACACCAGATTTTATTAATATTAAAAATTTATTTTCTGATTTTACAGATATTTTTATTGAAGATCCTATTTTTGATTTATGTCAAATTTTTGATAAATCTATGTCTAATAATTTTGCCGTTAAAAATATTTCTAATTTATTTAACAATCAAGATTATTTTAATCAGGATATTATACTTAGTTTAACTAATTTAGAAGATCAAATTATTAAAGATTATAAATTAAAAGTTACAGCTGCAAATATTCAAGAATATACTTATTTAATGTTCTTTTATAAATTCTGGCCGTTCAAATTTTTAAATACAATACCATATATAATGAAATGTTATGTTCAAAATTATTTAAAAACTGAAAATGATTTATCATTAAAAATTAATAATTTTGATTACTATTTACAACAAATAATTATTTCAACTAATCATACAAATATTGAAACATTTTTAAATAACACTGTAACAAATACATCATTTTTAACTTTAAAACAAGAAAATAAAATTACTGAAATGACTTTTTTTTTATATTTTATAAAAAAATTGGATATGTTTATTGAAACCGATCAATTTAATGAATATATTGAAAAATTAATAAATAAAATTTTTCAATATTTAAGTAAAGAAACACACATAGAATATGATTTTAATTGGTATAATAATAATAAATTGATGCATGCATATTTTAAGACTCTTTTTAGAAAAAATATTTCAAATAATGTTTTATTTAATAATGTATTTACTACATTTAGTAATACACTTGATACAATTATTACAAATACAACAGGGGATTCAATTTATGATACTGCATTAACTTTTTCAAATATTAAAATTGAACGAAGTATGAATAATTTAATTAATTATAGTGAAAAATTAAATAATTTTTTCGAAAGTCATGTAACATCAACTCTTATATCAGAATTATCATTTGATTATATTACTTATTTTCTATTAGATGAATCAATTATTGATCCTCAAGGTATTGGATATTGGTTCCTTACAAATGATAGTTTTGTTGTGACTTAATTTTTACTTCTAGTTTTATATAGAAATAATATTATTATATATGTAAAATACAATAATTTATAAAACGAGGGAGTAAAAATCTTGTTTAAACCGACAATAAATAACACTTCACAAAATAATAATTTATTAAAATCATTTATAAGTAAATTTACAAGCGATCAATTTTTTAAAGATTTGATTAAAATGACATTATACCCAGCTGATTTTGGAAGTATTCAAAGTCAAAAAACAGTTGATTATATTCAAACATTTTTAGTTGATGTTGAAAAAGTAATTCGTATTAATAAATTTCAATTTCAAAATACTAATAAAAATATTCAATTATCAAAATCATTACTTAATATTCGTGAATCTAGATCAAATATATTAAATAGTCATAATGTTTTTCAACATGTTAATATACAAGATTTATCACTTACTAAATTAATTCAAAGTGCTATTGATGATAAAGTTGAAGATATTGATACTTTTCGTAGAATGAAAAATGATATAATTAGTCATATTCAATCTTATTATGAAATTAATAGTATTTCAGGAAATATGAATTTATATAATAATTTAGTTGATTCTGTATGGAGTGAATCACTTCCTGTTTTTGATGCAGTCAAACAATATCGTGAAACTGTAATAAATTTATATAATGATTTAAGTAAATTACAAACAATAGATAAAGCGGATCAAGAATCAGATTATTTTATACTTAGTGATAAAAAGAGTGCTGAAGGTCTAAGTGAAAATTTATATCAATATGTTTCGCAAGGATATAGTTTTTTTAAAACTGGATATAAAATATTTGATTCTGCTGCTTCTGGAATAGAATCAAGTTCTGTTCATCTAATAGGTGCAGCAAGTAATAATGGAAAATCTATCTTTCTTAGTAATTTGACTCGTAGTATGATTGAAGAAAATATAGATTCATTTGATGAAAATGATTGTGTTCTTTTTTTAACTCTTGAAGATGATATTAATAAATTATTTCGTCGATTCGCTTCAATGTTTGGAAATTATAAACATGGTTCGCTTCGAAATCTTTTTAAACGATGTTTTGAAATATCAAAAACAACTGATGATAATAGTGTCGGTATATTTGAAACAAAAATTAAAAAAATGTTTTCAAATATTGTTCATACAAGTATTCTTAAAACAACTGGTGAAAAAGTTAGTGTTGTTCTTAAACACTGTAATGAACAACAATTTACACCAACAGATCTTTCACGTTTTATGGATCAATTAAAAGTTGACGGTTTCAATGTTAAATTGTGTTTTTTAGATTATGTGGATATTATGAAACCTTCAAATTTTTCTAGTGGAAATTTTTATGATGAATATAGTGGACAAGGAGAAATTGTTCAGGAACTTCGCGCAATTAGTAGAATATATAAATTACCTATTATAAGTGCAACACAAAATAAACGTGAAAGTGAAAATTTAAATAGTGAGTTAAATAGTTCACAAATAGGAGATTCTTATAAAAAAATTAGATACGCTGACTTTGTTTCGATGGCAAGAATTCGTCATGACTTAGACTTATTTTCAAGTCCAGTCAAAGAACATGTTTTTACTGATAATGAAATAAAGAATGGAATTGATCCACAGATTTTAGCAATTAAAGATGATTTGTCAAATAAATTATTACCATTTGAAATGAAAACAACAAAAGCAAAAGAGAGTGCTAAAAATAGAACATATTTTATGTTATTTTGTATCGATAATCTTCGTATATATAATGATTTTGCAGAATATTTAAATGATGCACAACAAATAGAATTTAATACAAAACAATTAAATAATGATATTGATTTGCTTACTTCAATGGTATATAATCCATATAATGATGATGAAATACCATTTTAAGAATTTTCATTCAAATATATGAATAGAAAACAAATAATAAGTGATTTAAAGTTTAGTTGCAAAAATTACTTGTATAAACAATTTATATCAATTTTAAGAACCTTGCCGTTAAATATAATATTTTAATTCTTTTACTAAAATTTTAATTTTTAATAAAAATAAAATTAAATATTTATTCTCTCGTCCTCAATTTATTAATTATATGGTATTCAAATATGATAAAAGAAAAAGAAAATTTCGCAATGATTTTAAAAAGTATTGGTGACGGTGTTATTACTATTGATAAAAATAATAATATAACTTTCATTAATAAAATTACAGAAGAATTAACAGGATTTACTTTAGAAGAAGCTATGAATCAGCCGTTAGAAAAAATTTTTAATATTATAGATGTTAAAACAAATTTACCTCAAATTAATCCTGTTATTGAGGTTTTAAAAACAAAACAAATAGTATATTTAAAAAAAGATACTATTTTAATTTCTAAAGATAAAACACAATATTTTATTGAAGATAGTGCAGCTCCAATATTAGATGATGATAAAAATTTATTAGGTGTAGTTCTTGTTTTTAGAGATATTACAGAAAAACAAAATACAATTACAGAATTGCATAAAATTCATAAACTTGAATCTTTAGGTATTTTAGCTGGTGGTATAGCTCATGATTTTAATAATATTCTTGCTGCGATTTTAGGTAATATAGAATTAGCTAGTATAAATACTAAAGATCAAGAAATAATGAAATATTTAGAAAAATCGAAAGATGCAATTATGAGAGCAAAGGATCTTTCTTTTCAACTTCTTACATTTTCAAAAGGTGGAGAACCAATTAAAAGAACTAAAAATATTTATCAAATAATTGAGGAAACAAGTAATTTTATTTTGCATGGCTCACCAATGAAAAGTATTATAAAAATGCAAGATAAATTATGGTATACAAATATTGATAGCGGTCAAATAAGTCAAGTTATTCAAAATATTATTATAAATGCTAAAGAAGCAATGAATAATGAAGGTATAATAGAAATTAAATGTTCAAATATTTCAGATATAAAAAAAGAAACAAATATAAAAGCAAATAATATTATATTTACAGATAATAAATATGTTAAAATAGAAATAATAGATAAAGGTCATGGTATATCTGACAAAAATATTGATAAAGTATTTGATCCATATTTTACATTAAAACAAATGGGTAATGGATTAGGTTTATCAATTTGTTATTCAATTATTAAAAATCATAATGGATATATTTTTGTTAATTCAAAAAAGAATATTGGTACTAATTTTGTTTTTTATTTACCAGCTATTCAAAAAGAAATTGTTGAAAAAGAAAATAATTTAAATTATAAATCAAAAACGAATAATTCTAATGAAAAAAAAACAATTATAGTTATGGATGATCAACAAGATATTTTAGATATTGTTAAAGAATTATTAGAACATTTAAATTGTAATGTTATTTTAGTTAAAAATGGTTATGAAGCTATTAGAATATATAAATCATTTTTAAAAGATAAAAAATATATTGATTATGTTTTTATGGATTTAACAATTCCTGGAAGTTTAGGTGGGAAGATAACATCAAAAGAATTATTGAAAATTGATCCTTTGGCTAAATTAATTATAATGAGTGGATATTCGAATGATTATTCAATGAGTGAATATAAAAAAATGGGATTTATTGGATGTATTAATAAACCATTTTCACTTGATAAATTGATTGAAATAATTAACTAAAAAATAATCAAAGGATAATATTTATGTCTATTATTCAAAATTGGGAAAAAAATTTAGAACGTAACGAATATTTTTTTGATCTCCAAGATGAACATGTTACAATTCGTTTTGCTGGAGGTAAACTTATTATACGAGTCGATAATAATATAGTATATGAAGATATACCTTTTTCTGATGTTGTAGCATTTAAAGATGTTGATATTGATGAAACAGGAATTATTCTTACTTGTTCTGTTGAAAAAAGAGTAAATAATAAAAATGAATTTGTACGTTATCTTGATACTGAAATTCGTACATTAGATCCAACTACTTTAAATATTGCAGCATTAACTCATCCAAGACTTATTCGTTCTCGTGAAGATCCATATCGTTGGATAGTTAATAACGAAGCCGACAGATTATTAATTAATGAAAATCCAGATGGCTCACCTTTAACTTCTGAAGATGGTTTATATTGTCGTTTATATCAAATTGATAATAATAGCGAATGGCTTTTAACAAGTACTGTTCCTCCTATTTTTTCACCAGCTAGTGGTGGAGGAGGTGGAGGTGGATGTCTGGGGAGCAATTGTTTATTAGGAGTACCTCCTGACGGTACATTTACGGATGGTATGTTTCATTGGAATCCTGCTGCTGATACAATTACTGAAGCAATTGATGATTTAAATGAAGTGATGCGGTTACTTGCGCCTTCTCCTCCTCCTGGTTTAGGTGGATTAAATTTATATTGTCCAACAGCTTATGATGCATATATTGAATCTACTTTTACTATTGAAAGATGTGTTAATGATACAACACCAACTGTTCGTGTTACTGAACCTTTTTATAATGCAACTTCAGGTTTACTTACAGGATTGATTGATACTATTGATGTAGGAAATCGAATTTTAATTCAGGGTAGTGATGTTGGAACATATGCAGATTTACAAATTACAGTTGATGAAGATAGATATGCTGGAGTTTCAGGTTCTGAAGGTTTTTGGTTTCAACTTGATGCAAGAATACAACCAACTGTTGGTTTAGCTTTAGGTAACAGAGATTTTCAAATAACACATAGTGAAACTGGAGATAGTAATATTCTTACACTTTATATTGAAAATCCAGGATTACCTAGTATAATCGGATATAATTCAACATTACCTGCTTTAAATACAAGATATATATCTGGTGTTCCAAGTTTAACATCGACTGATAATATTAATGTAACTTGTACTGTTGTAGGTGCTGTTGAATTACATTTTAGTAGTATTCGAGTTGCTTTAATTAGCTCACCAAATTTAACTAATTTAGATTTGAATCCTACTATACCTCCTTCAAATGGTAGTAATGTAATTTTTAATAATAAAATAGTAAATGCTATTGGTTTTTCAGAAGATATTCCAATAACTATTACACCATTTAATAGTGCAAATCAAGCTGGAACTTCATATAATACAACATTAGGTTCTCGAGTTGATTTAATTAGTACTGAAACAAGAGTTCAATCTGGTACTGGATTATTTCCTACAGTTTTTGGTGGAGTATATGATAGTACTATTTCACTTAGATCAACATATACTAATGAACTTCAATTATTAAATGGACATTATCAGATTCCAACTGGAAATTATACTTCAAATTCTCCGACTGCTGGACCAGATTATTCAACAGGTATGGGAGCTGGAGATAGATATGTAACTTTTCAACCAGTTAATTTAACTAATGATTCAAATTTTTCAATTACATTTAATGATACTGTTGGATCATGGACTGGAACTCAAACAAGTGATATAACTATTCATGCTAAAGTTGGTGGATCAACTGGATGGATTGATTGTAATTCTCCATATCCAGGATTTGGAAATCCAACTAATGATGGTGCAAGTGCAATGGTATTTGCAACATCGACATCAACTTTTAAACGTGTAACTCTTGGTAGTGCAGTTCTTTCAGGAGCATTATATATCCGTATTGGATTGCCAGTTGGTTCTGATAAACAATTTAGTAGCATTACAATTAGTTGATATTTTAATTATAATCTTTTTTAGTTAGTAAAATTTAAAGTCTTTTATATTTTATGTTAAAGAAAAAAACAAAAAAATTATAGATAATAACAATAACTTAATATTAAGGGGTAATATTGCCCAAAATTTAGTGATTTAAAGTGAATTACTAAATATTTTAATATATAAACTTTGGAGGAATAACATGATTCGTGAATTCGTTGATCTAGTAAATGAAGCAGTTGACACAGGGTATAACAAAGGAATTAATCTTTTTATGGAGAATCTTGAAGAAGATTTGAAAAATAATCCAATTAATGAGGGAAAAACATCTGATGATCAGGTCAAAGAACTTTTTCTTAATGAAGGTTATGCTTTAGACGAAGATATGGATAATATTGATGAAGATAAGATTAATGCTGCGTTGGAGAATATCGACGAAGATTAAATATGTCTTTTTTAAATTTTGATAATATCAATATTATTAATATTATTATATTAGGGTTTTCAATAATAATTTTAATAATAAGTTATTATAATAAACGAAAATCTAAAAAAATAAAAACATTTAATATTGATTCTTTTACTATCTGTAATCATATTTTAAGACAAATTCTTGATGATTATAAAGAAATTGTATATTGTGTTAAAGTTAAACATTTACAAATTACTCACGATATTGATCCTAAATCGAAAACAAATGCTATAGAATCATTTAATGATAAACAAAATAATTTATTAAAAGTATCATCTAAAGATATTTTAAATATGTTAAGTAAATCAACATATGAACAACTTTTAAATTATTATACACGTGATAATTTGATTCTTTATATAATTAATTTTTTAAAAAGGTAAACAAATATGTCTTTATTTAGTAAAATATCTGGTGATGATCAATTAGAAAATATTGATATCCGTATTAATAACATATTTGAAAAGATTCCTAAAAATGATTTAGAATTTACATCTGCAGACGATTTAACTGGTGACATTGTTGATTCTATTATTACAGACAGCGATCAGAATGAAATAACTCAACTTTTAGATAATATTTCGATTCCCCACGAAAGAATTCAAAGGTATGGAGTATATAATGAACTGAATCGTGCCGTTCCTATAATAAAAAGAATCTTAAGAGTATATGTTACAAATATATTACAAAAAAATCCAGTTGATGGTAAATGTATCATTTTTAAAGATCAAATGAAAGATGATACTAATAAACAAAAGATTAAAACTATAAAAGAATATGCAAATGAAATAATTAATCAATTTAAAATAATTTATAAATTAAAAAATCGAATTGTTCCATTAATGTTATTATACGGCGATAGTTATATTGAAATTATTGATGTTGAAAAATATTCTAAAAATTTTAAACTTAAAGATTTAAATTTAGATAATTATTTAAATGAATCACGAACTTTATTAACTGAAGTAGTAAATTTTAAAAGTAGTAATACATTAAAAAAAACTAGTACAGTTTATGAAAATAAAGTAGATGGTTTTTATGATCGTCTTGCAAATATTTTAGTTGAAGAACGACAAGATGATTTTAATGATGATAGAAATAGTAAGAATTTTAAAGATATTTTATTAAGAATACATAAACCACATAATATTATATCACTTACAAATAATTATGGAACTACAATTGGTTATTTGGAAGTTAGTAAATCAACTATGGCTGAAGGTTCAATTACTGATTTATCACAAGTTTTAAGTCAAACAGTTGGAAAATTAACTCAAAATATTGGTTCTAATAAATTATCACAAGATCAACTTTTGAATAAAATAATTTTTCATGTTATAAAAAAATTATTAAATAAGTCAGGTGCTTCAAAAAATATTTCAGCAGATGTTGATACTGTTATTAAAAATATGGATCAAGACACCTATAATTTTTTAAAACGTATGATTATTGAACAAGATCTTGATAAAAAACATACACAAAAAAAATTTCATAGAATTAATGCAAAGTTTATCAGTCCAAAAAATATGATTAATTTTCAAATACCGAGTAGTGATAATTTTCCCTATGGTGAAAGTATTGTGGAACCGCTTGTTTTTCCAGGAAAAATGTTTATTTTAAGTCAGCTTAGTAATGTTATTACAAAATTAAGTAGAGCGGCATTAGTCAGAAAATGGACAATTGATACAGGATCGACACAGATGCAAACTGGACAAATTCAAAAATTGAAAAGAGAATTATATAACACTCGTGTTTCAATTGAAGATTTGAGTTCATTTAAGTCGATTCCAAAGATACTCAGCGATTACAAGGATAATAAAAAATTGTCCTCATATACAGTGATGTATATTGTTTAAATCTCGTGAACTGCTGGAAACCCCTTAGAGCTCTAGTCGCTAACCTAGTTGGTAACAACTTTGAAGTGAAGTACTAGAGATTGGGCAATCAGCAGCCAAGCTTCCTATCTATCAAATAGAGGAAGAAGGTTCAACGACTATCCCTAACGGGAGTACACTCAAGTGAGTGGAAGTACGAGACATCTTTTAAAGTAATAATAATTGTAAGAGTGAAACGGTTTTGTCAATCTCAAGAAATACTGTTATTATTTTTTTTAGTTCTTATATTTTAATCTTATAATCAATCTTATTGTAGTTTGGTTGATATACAATATAAGATAATGTAAAAAAGATCAGTATTTATTAAATTTTAAAAGATGATGATATAGTCTGGACTATATAGAAATATATAGAAGATAAAGGTTAACGACTTTTATCGTAACATAATCGATGTTTCTTTTGAGCAAAAATGGAAACAAATCGCTTGATGTAGAAGTTCAAAGCTTGGGTGATCCAAGTATTAAGATAGCTGACCTCGAAGACGCTCGAAGAGAAATAATTTCTTTGAGTGGTGTGCCCGCACCGTTAATTATAGCGGCATAGATTAGTAATAATCTAATGAAAAATCTCTCTAATTCAGGGAATATCCTAACACAAAATGGTGAGGACAATCCTGAGCGAAGCCCTAAGTTATTATAGGGAACGTGCAACGACTATTCCGAAAGGAAGTACACTCAAGCGAGTGGAAACGGGAGATAACTTTAATTAATTAGAGTTAATGATATAGTCTATTCTATATAGAAATATATAGCTGGGTGTAATTCCCGGGTATAATCTAGCGAGTTATATTGAATATTAAGATCTTGGGTATATGGATGTAGTGGAACTTCGTGAACAGCTACTTCATGTAAATACAACATTTGCCACTGAAATATCGGATCTTCAAGAAACAATAACAGAAGGTTTGAATAAGATGGTTGATCGAATTGCAGTTATTCAAGAAAAAAAATTTGTTCCGTCACAATATGTATCTACTGGTCTTATTCCACCTGTTGTTCTTATACTACAATTAGTTGAATCAACTCTTTCAAGTGTTGGTAATATAGGTGGTGTATTTCAACAGTTAAATATGGAATTTGATCCCTTTACATTTTTGAAAAATTATGTACCGTATATAGATTGGACGAATTTTGAACAAGAAGCAGATAAATATATGGGTCAAAAACGCGCCAAAAATATTGTAGGTGCAGATGGTGAAGGTGAAGGAGGATTTTAATATGTTAGTGTTCGAACAATTTGATAATGAAGGAATACCAACGGATGAAATACCTCAAGAAGAACAAGAATCTGATCCTTTAACTGAAATTGAACCTCTTAAAAAATTTTATCTGTCGAAAAGATTAATTGATGTTCAAAGTCAATTATTTAAACATGGTATTCAACGTGATGATTTGGATTTTATTTTGAAATTTCAAAATGAATTATCATATAATGCTCTAATGATTTTAGCTGATAAATTATTAGAAAAAATTGAAAAAACAAATTTAGATAATACAGAGGAGAAATCGTGAAAGGTAAAAATAATTTTTACTTTATTTTTGAAAATACCTCTAATATATCATCGAGTCAAATGAAGATTTTAGAAGAAGCCACTGATGAAAATGGTAATACTAAAATAGCATTTGAAACTAAATTACAAACCGCAGAAGAACGAAATCAGAATGGTAGAATTTATTCAAAGCGAGTATGTGAAAATATTACTACACAATTATCTAATCGAGCTAAAAAAGGTTCGTTAATGATGGAAATTGATCATCCAATGTTTGTATCTGATTCTCCAGAAACTTTAAGAAAAAGAGCAGCTATTGTTGAAGTTAATAATAGTGCAGCAAAACTTAGAAATGTTTTTATGAGAGGAAGTGATATAATTGGAGAAGTTGAAACTTTAAGTGGTTTTAAAGGTCCAGATTTTGCTAACTTGATTGTTAAAGATAAGGTTAATATTGGTTTTTCTCTTCGGGCTTTAGGTTCAGTAGAACCATTGTCTGACGGTACATTAATGGTTAAAACACCAATTAAACCAATAACGTATGATATTGTTTCAAATCCATCATATACTGAAGCTCGAATATTGAAATTTTTACCTGAAAATTGTAATGAATTTGTTCCAAAAAATTCAATTGAATTAATGGAATCAGTTGATACAATGGATTTAAATCAAACTATGGTTTGTGAAGGTGGACAATGTATAATGAGGTTCATTGATGATATAATTCGAGAAAATTTCGATGAAATTATAACTAATAAAATTAAATTTATAATATAAATGTAACGGGAGAAAAAACAAAAATGGATACACCAATTTTTGAAAATTATGAGTCATTTATTCGTGAACATGCTGAGGATGTAAGTACTCCAATGGGAGCTGCTAGAATGATTCAGGATGAAGGTATGTTTAGAGCGTATGTAGATACGTTAACTGATGGAATGGAAGATAATATTCGTGAATCTGTAATAGATGTTGCTAATAGAAATAGAGAATGTCTCTTAACTGAAAGTGCAAATGTACCTAGTTCAGCATTTGGTAGTGGTTTAATTTAATCTGTCTGACCACTTAAAATCTCGTGAACTGCTGGAAACCCCTTAGAGCTCTAGTCGCTAACCTAGTTGGTAACAACTTTGAAGTGAAGTACTAGAGATTGGGCAATCAGCAGCCAAGCTTCCTATCTATCAAATAGAGGAAGAAGGTTCAACGACTATCCCTAACGGGAGTACACTCAAGTGAGTGGAAGTACGAGACATCTTACGAGATGATGATATAGTCTAGTCTGTATGGAAACATATAGCTGCGTGTAATGGCGCGGGTAGAAATTAACGACTTCTATTGAATATTGAAAGCGGGACAGTGCTTTCCTTTCCAATTTTAACTGATATTTACAGTAGTCCTATTATTGCGGAATTATGTAATGTATATCCTGTTTCTTCACCTGTAGTTTCTATTCCTAAGATTACTATTAAAGCAATAACAAAATCTTATGATGGACTTACAACAACTGAAAGAACAATTCCAACTTCAGCACAGCTTGTTAGAGCTAATACGATTGATATCAATGTAGCTCCTGGTTCTGCTGTTAATTCATTTACTGCAGCAGTTATTTCAGCAGATAGTTTTAAAATGAATAGACGTTATACTCTTGTAACATCTGTCCGAGTAACTGAAACTGATGCTGGTACAGCTACTCATGTTTGGGATACTGTTGTAAATATTCGTCCTGATAATAGATCTCAAATTCTTGGTGAAATTAAATTTAACGATAGTACAAGTACTGAAACTACACTTAATCTTAATGGTCATGTTGATTATGATTCAGGTAATATTACTATTTCTGGTATCGTATCTGATGGTACACCTACTTCTACATTTGTATTTGATTATGCAACGGTCACTTTAAGATTTACTCCGGTTTCTACTATGAATGGTAGAACTCGTGTTCAGATTAAGACTGAACTTACTGATTTAACAATTGATGAGAATGAGGATTTTCTTATTGATTTAACTCAGGAAACTATGCAGGATTATAAGAGTATTTTTAAGATCGATGTGATGCGTACGTTGAGCGAAGCTATTAAACGACAAGTGCTCTTAAACAAGGATTAACAAAATAGTCCCTTATATTAGTAATGATATAAGCAAATCTCTCTAATTGCTGGAAACTCTTTAGAACTCTATCCGCTAATTAACTTAGAAATAAGTTGAAAGTGAAGTGATAGAGATTAGACAATCAGCAGCCAAGCTTCTAAGTTATGATTCGTTATCATAATATGAAGAAGGTTCAACGACTATTCCGAAAGGAAGTACACTCGAGTGAGTGGAAACGGGAGACATCCAAAATGAAAAATAATAATACAGTTTGAGGGGAAATGGTTAGCTACCTGATAAATTACCTCTGAAAATTTATCACCCCTCATTTTAAATCTACAGAGGAGATAAAAATAATAAAACTTACAAAACAACAAAAATAGAAAAATTAGATGGTATTAAACGACATGTAGATCATATTATACCATTAAAACATAGTTTAGTTTCTGGATTACATGTTGAAAATAATCTTCAAATTTTAACAGTTGAACAAAATCTTAAAAAATCAAATAAATTTGAACCTGTAATTGGTTCACGAAAATAAAAAATAATCATTTTGGATGATGATATAGTCTAGTCTATATGGAGACATATAGCAGCGATTAATAATCGCGGGTAGAGAGTAACGACCTCTATTAAATATAACGTATGATTTAGCTTTCTTCCTCGGTGCTGCCGAGACTCAGATTGCTGCTAATAATGCTTCATTAACAGTAGATCTTAATGATTTTGTTACAGCAACAGGTGATTATAACCCTGCAAATATCATGGATATTTTGAAAGGTATAACTCCTAAGATAGCAACACTTATGGGAATTATCTATAAAAACTTTAATATGTATCCTAGTTACCTTGTAACAGGGCTCAAATCAGCAGCCCTTCTTCGTTCTCTTCAGGACATGATGGTATCATTACCATCTCGTCAAGGTGAACTTGGTTGGACAGGTTCAAACGCTCAGTTCTTGAAATTAAAAGTTCTTGAATCTTCTGCAATTTCAGATAATAAAATGTATCTTTCTACAAAAGCTCCTAGTAATGCTCTTGAGAAAACTACTATTGTTGATCTTATTTACAACCCTCTTTATATTGTTAAAGAAACTACAGATGGTAACACTAGACACTTTGTAAGAGCAAGAACTATGATTGAAATTGCTCGTACTGAAGGTCTTGGTCTGTTGACTGTAAATAATCTTAATACATTTATTGGTTAATTTTTAATTTAATCTAGAGGGACAGAAGGTCGCTCCTTTTGATACTATTCCTTAATATGTATCTAACCTCTAGATTAAAAAATATATTAATGGTTGATTAAGGAAAACCTAATATGACTAGAGAAAATGTAATTAAAAAATTAATTGAACTTAATGGTGATAGTACGACAATTAGAACTTTAACTACAAAAATCACAAAGACTAAATCATTAAAATATTTAAAAAGTATAATTATAAAACATACTGATTATTTAGACGATGACTGTAAATTCACTGAGAGACTATATCAAATTGCGTATGGTTTTTATGAAAGACCTCTTTGTAAACATTGTAAAGTTAAACATGTTAAATATCGACATTTTACACAAGGTTATTCACAATATTGTTCACTTAAATGTATGAGTAATTCTAAAGAAGTTCGTCAGAAAACTAAGGATACATGTCAGAAACGATTTGGTACTGATTATCCATTGTTGAATAAAGATATTATTGATAAACGAACTAATACATTTTTAGAAAATTATGGTGAAACACATCCTTTTAAAAATAAAGATTTTCATGAAACAGTGCTAATGACATTTCGAGAAAAGTTTAATTCACCAAGTCCATTTGGTTCAAAAGAAGTTCAAAAGAAAACAAATGAAACGAATTTGAAGAACCGGGGTGTGAAATGGACTTTACAAGATAAAACAATTCGTTCACAGATTGAAGAAACGAATTTAAAGAAATATGGTTCAATTAGCCCATTTGGTTCAAAAGAAGTTCAAGATAAAAAACTAATTAAAACTAAGTTTAATTTTTTTCAATTTCTCAAATCTTCAGATCGGATAGGAATTGAATATGATTTACTAACTACAGAAGAAGAATATATTGGTGTTAAAAAACAATATGTTGAAGTACAGCATAAAGAATGTGATTTGATTTTTAAATGTAGTATAAATAATGGAAAAGTCCCTAGATGCCCATCATGTTATCCAAGAAATGTTTCAACAGGTGAAATTGAATTGCAAGAATTTATATTAGACCATATTTCTTGTAACGTACAATTTAATGTGAGAAATATTATTTCACCACTTGAGTTGGATATTTATATACCTGATTTTAAGTTAGCAATTGAATTTAATGGAGTGTATTGGCATAGTGAACAACATGGGAAAGACAAAAATTATCATTTGAACAAAACAAAATTATGTAATGATTTGGGAATACAACTAATACATATTTTTGAAGATGAATGGATTGATAAGAAAGAAATTGTTAAATCAATTTTATTAAATAAGTTTAATCTTAATTTAAATAAAATATTTGCACGTAAATGTGAAATAGGTAAGATTAATAACACATTTGCAAAACAATTTATGTTCGAGAATCATATTCAAGATTTTATTAATGGTACACATTATGGGCTTGCTTATAAAAACGAACTAGTTAGTGTAATGACTGTTGGTAAACCAAGATTTGATAAAAAATCTGAAATTGAAATTTATAGATTTTGTAGTAAACTTAACCATCGAGTTCTAGGTGGACTTTCACGTCTTACGAAACATGTTGAACGAACTCTAAAACCAACATCAATAGTTACGTATGCTGATCTACGATTTGGTGTTGGAAAAGGTTATTTGGCATCCGGATTTATATTTGATTCATTAACAAAACCAGGATATTTTTACGTGAAAAATCAAGATAGGTATTCACGTCAAAAATTTCAGAAACATAAACTTGAAAGTGTTTTAGAAAGTTTTGATGAAAGTCTAACTGAATCACAAAATATGTTTAATAATGGTTATATAAAAATTTGGGATTGTGGAAATGTTATATTTAAAAAATAATTTAAAAGAATAATTTAAAAGAATAATTTAAGGAGAATTACAAAAAATGAATTTACCTCCTCAGGGAAATAGTTTACGAGCCGAAGGATATCATTTTTCTACATTGAAAGTTGAAGCACAGAGTACACCGAATATGTCTTTGCGTGTTTCTCCTGGACTTATGTGGGTAAATGGTAAAACAGCAGTAGAATATGCTGGTGGAAATACTGCAGCTTTTATCGCTCCACCCGCGAATGCTAAATGGGATCTTCTCGTTTTAAGACATAATGGAACTCTTGATATTATTCAAGGACTTGAAAGTAGTAATCCAATCTTCCCGGAATGTCCTGCTAAATGTTTTCCACTTGCAGCTGTTTATTTGAAAAGTACTGATATTGCAATTACTTATGATATGGTTAATGACGTAAGACCTGCATTTAATATTTCAGTTCAAAGTCATGCTGAACTTAGTGGAACATCTGGAATTGATGTTCATCCGATTAGTGCTATTGAAGGATTAACAGCAGAATTAAATGATAGATATACAACTACAGCTATTGATAATTTGATTAATACTAAAGCTAATGTTACTGGTACCACTGCTGAATATTTTATCTTGAATGAAGATTATATGGGTACTCCAGCTTCAAATTGTGGAATTCAAGTTGAACGTGGAACTGAAAATAATGCAATTTTTAGATATAATGAAACAGTTAATACTTGGCAATATACAAATGATGGTATAACTTGGGTTGATCTGTCTAATACTGGTAGTACAATGACTGGTTCTGCTATTAAGGCTGCTTATGAAAGTGAACCAGATACAAATGTATTTGATGATGCTAATTTAGCAAAATTGGCAAGTGTTGAAAATGGTGCTTCTGCTGATCAGACTGGTTCTGAAATTAAAACACTTTATGAAGCTGTTGCTGATACAAATTGTTTTGACGATGCTGCACAATTAAAACTTGCTAGTATTGAAAATGGTGCTACTGATGATCAGACTGGTGCTGAAATCAAACTTGCTTATGAAGCCGAAGCTGATACTAATGCATTTACTGATAGTCAGGTTACTAAACTTGCTGGTATTGAAACTGGTGCAACTGCTGATCAGACTGGTTCTGAAATTAAATCTTTATATGAAGCTCAGGCTGATACAAATTGTTTTGATGATGCAGATCAGAATAAACTTGATAATATTGAAGCACTTGCTACAGCTGATCAGACTGGTGCTGAAATCAAACTTGCTTATGAAG
>JAOZRH010000006.1:0-8968 GCA_029931905.1 Fidelibacterota bacterium | reverse complement strand
AAACTTGCTTATGAAGCCGAAGCTGATACTAATGCATTTGATGATGCGGCTGTAACTAAACTTGCTGGTATCGAAGCACTTGCTACAGCTGATCAG
Source organism: Fidelibacterota bacterium (assembly GCA_029931905.1). GTDB lineage: Bacteria > Fidelibacterota > Fidelibacteria > Fidelibacterales > Fidelibacteraceae > TCS52. The sequence goes on along the minus strand of JAOZRH010000006.1, from coordinate 8,872 downwards.
ACTGGTGCTGAAATCAAACTTGCTTATGAAGCCGAAGCTGATACTAATGCATTTGATGATGCGGCTGTAATTTCTGTAGCTAAAATTGATCAAAATGGTGCAACTGGATCTAGACCTGGCTCACCCGCTACAGGTGAAATGTTTTTTGATACAACACTTGGTTATGCTATTTGGTATGATGGAACAGCTTGGGTAGATGCTACTGGAGCAAATGTATAATATATAAGTAAACTAATGTAAAAAAGTAATGGGACTTAATAGTCCCATTACTTTTATTAATTTGCTTAAAAAAGAGGATAATTATGTCTGCTATAATAATTTTAGATTTAAAAAATTCGCCAAAAATAAATAATCTTTTACAAGATGTAGATAATATTTTAAATAGTCGTGGTTTTCGGGTTTTTAGTGAAAATCCACGTATTTATTATAATGATAAAAACGTTCAAAATACTTCTGTCCAATCTGCCGTTAAAATGATTAAACAATCCGAATTTTTTACGGTAACAGTTAAAAAATTACAATATACAACTCAATTTAAACAATAATTTTATTTTTAAAAAAGGAGGCAGAAATTAATATGTCCACAGATTTTCTTGCAGTATTGAATCAAATTAAAAATATTAAAAAATTTGAAACTACATTACCTATTGCTCAGAAAGCGGCAAATATCGTTCCACTTATGGTTGGTGATGATTTAAGTTTACGTTCATCAATTACATCTCCATCTGGTTATGATCGAGAAATTATTAATTTACTTTATAATAAAGTGGAATTTGTACATGAAACTAAAACATATAAAGAAACATTTGATAATTTTTGTAATCAAATAAGTAATATTGATAAAATTGTATTACTTTGGAGTTTATATAAATGTACTTATGAATCATTAGGATTAAGAAATTTAACTTGTGATAAATGTAAAGATAATTTAGATAAACCCTTTCAATTTAAAGAAGAAATATTTATAGATGAGTTATTACACGAAGATAGTTTAGTAGCTTGGGAAGAAGATATTCCATTTTATAAATATACATTTGTAATTGAAATTGAATATGAAGATATTGTATTTAAATTTTCAACAGTTATACCAACAATTTTTAAATATAATCAAATATTAGGAATGGTTTCTACTGCTGATCTTCAAACTAATCTTGATAAATTAGGACAAGTATTTTCAAAACCAATGCAATTAAGTTTACTTACAAATCAAATTGAAATTATAATGAATAATGAAACTTCTATTGGTAAATCAATACAAGAAATACTAATGGCATTTGATGGTCAAATTCCAGAAGTTGTTTCTGAAGAGTTTTATGAAAAATATAATGAAAAATTTAATCAATATTTACCTAAATTTTATAAAGATATTAAATGCCCAAATTGTGCAAATATTATTAAACATGAGATCGATATAGAGACTGAGTTCTTTCGCCGATCAGTTCTTGGTAAAGAATCGAGCGAGTGATTCTTACAATTATTTTATTGATACATATAAATTATATTGTCAAATTTTTGACGGAGTAGCTAATTTATTATCAATTCTTAGTTTACCATATCCTTTATATAATGACATAATATTAAGTCAAGTTGAAGAGAAAAAGCGTCAAATTAAGAATATATCAAAATAATACCAAGGACGTCGCTGCCAGGACCGTTCTATCAAATATATTAAATAAGGAGAGAAATGAAAACGGTTATAATTTCAGATTTACCACAATTTATCCAAAAAAAATTACCGTATTCTCTTCGAACATATAAAGATGAATATGTAATTGCTGATTTACCTTCACAAATACAATTTATAATACAAGATTATTTAAAAAATAAAAAAAATATTCAGTATAATACAGTATTTGATATTGTACCAGAAATTTCGGAATATGGTGATTTCGGAACAATTAATACAATAGAATCTACAATATTAGAGTATGTAAAAAATTATTTTTTAACATTACCTTATGATTATCCATTTGAACCTACATTTGGTTCAACTTTAAAACAACATTTACATACAAAAGATACTGAATTAAGAAAAACTTTAATTAGTTCAGAAGCTGAATCTATTGTACGTACAATAACAGCTGATTTTGGAGTTAATGTTAAAATTATTGCTATTGATATTCAAAATTTAAATCGAACTGATAAAGTTGAATATATTATAAATATTAGTTTATCAATTAATAATCAAGAAGCAAAAATAAGTTTTGGATCAGATTAAAAAAAATAAAAAATCCTTAACACTCATTATTGAGTGTTAAGGAAAAATTATAAATATTAAACAGTTTCAAATATTTTTTGTATTTTTATTTGATTGCTATTATTTTTTTTTGTCATTTTAATAATGATTGGAGTAGTTTCATCAAAATCAAAATCAATATTTAATTTAATTGTTGCTTTATTTTTAATATCAATATCAAAAATAGGCCATAAGTTTAAATAGAAATTTACTATTTTAAAACTATGTGTTTTACTACATTTACCAATTATTTTTTTTTTTGGATGTTGAATAGACATATACATAATACTTTGATGATTATTAGTTATACATAGCAAAAATCCATCATAAAGAATTACTGGTAAAACTTTTAAACCTTTTGTTTTAAATACTGTTTTATCATTTTTAATATCAACGTTGACACTTTGATATTTTTCAATACAATTTTTTAAAATGAGAATATCATCTGCTTCATATATTGAACCAATATTTTTTTCAATACCTTCAATATTTTGATCATGAAGTGAAACATTTAACATAATAAATCCATCATTAATACCATTAAACATTTCATTTTCAATATTCTTACAACAATCAACTGATAATTCATTACTTATTTGATTTATTGTACAAAATTCTGGAACAATTGATTGTAATTTTTTAACTCGATGAGAACGATTAATTGGGATACAAATATCACTAATATATTGATCAGCAAATTTTATAAATGGGCTGATAATTTTAGAAGTGTTATTATATCGTTCTATAATAATAAATTTTTCAAAATCTTGATTAACTAATACTTGAAGGTCTTGATTTTTTTTCATTTTTTCTCCATTTAGTAAAATTTATTTTAGTATTATTGGTGATCATTGAAAATAAAAATATTTTCAACTTTAGTATATTTAATATTTCTATATAAAAATTTTAAATATAAATAAAAAAATCTCCATTACATCGAAATGTAATGGAGAACGATCTATACTTGAGGGCGTGATGCCCTAAAGTATATTTGATACATTGCAATAAATGGACCTATAATTGGGCAAAATGCCCAAAATATATGCTTCCAATTAAGCCCGCCGTCCCGAAGACGACGAATCTGAAATGATATAGTGATCATTGATATTATCACTATACTCGTGATGTATAATGGACCAATTCCGTATTCGAATCCCATTAAAGAATCCAAATACATTGTAATAAATATTACAACAAATGAAATTATTGCTAATTTCACCATTGCTATTCTATTACATGTTCCAGTAAACATGTCTTTATATCTTTGCCACATTTTTTCATCTCCTTTAAATTTATGTAGTTAATCATATTTTATACTATATTATTTCTATATAAAAATCGTAAATATAAAAAAATAACTTATAAAAAACCATCAACTAAATAATCCAAAAAGGATCGAAAATATGAAAACGTTTCTAAGTGATCCACAGAGTACTCAGGATTATCATGATGAATATTTAAAATTGATAAATTATTATCAGAATACAAAACGCCCAGCTGCATTTATAAAATATTATAATATAAATAATAATGTATCAATTCATACTGAAGAAGAAATGAATACAACATATGATATATATTCACATTCTGAGATTCGATTTGACATATATGATTTAACACCTTGTAATTATGTTTTACCAATTACAAATACTACAAGTCCGGTTACTGATCTTGCAGGACAAATGTATGATGGGATTGAATCGTTAGTTATATTTAGTATAAAAAGACCACGTATTCATGATTTAATAACTTTTTATCCTCCGATTATGTCTGAAGAAGTCTTTAGAGTTACTAGTATCAGAACACAATTAAATGCTGTACATAGTATGAATGCAGTTAATTGGTTTGAGTTACAATTAGAATATGCTCCTGTTGGAGATTTATCACATTTAAAAATTGAACATAGTTATGTATATGATCTTTCAACGGAAAATAATATATTAAAAAAAGAATATGAAAAATATTTACATCAATTAGATAATTTAAAAAAATCATTATTATTAATTGAACCTTTTTATGATAGAAATAAAGATATGTATATTATTACTGATACTACAAATATATATATACCAATTGAATTAAATGAAATGATTTGTTATATTAAAGATTTTTTTTCAAAAAAATATAAAGATCTTTTTCAAGATTTGAAAAAACCGTATGGTTATATAGATAGATTTACAAATTTTTCATATCCAACAATTCAAAGTATGCCTTTTTTAAATTTACAAAATCATTATAAATTTTATAATTTAAAAAATAATATTATTGAAAATTATTTTTGGAATAAGGATGACCCGGTTTTAAATCAAATGGATGAAATTTTACTTTTGTCTTTAAATATTTTTATGGAGTTTAAATTCAATGACTAAAAATGAATTAATAGAATATTTTGAAACATATGTTAAAGGATATGCTCCATTTAAAAATCAAAATATTTATCAAACATTATTAGATTATTTAGTTAATTATTATTATGATAACTTATATAATGTTGAACCTAAAATTTTTAAACAAATGTTTGAAGATAATATTATTCCATCCGATGTTTATGATAAACTGTTAGTTAGTATTGGATTACCTCAAATATTAATTGATAGTTTATCTTTTAATAGTAAAGTTATTTTCTTAAAATCATTTTCTGATTTTGAAAGATATAAATCATCAATTTCATTTGTTAAAAATTTAGCGATATCATATAATGATTTTATTGGAATATACGAACTATTTATTGATTATGATGAAGTAGAAAATGAATGGATTTTACGTCCTTTAAAAATTTATAAGAATGAACGTATTGATGATTTTACTGAATCTTTAAAATATGATGATGTATATCCTGAAATTTCAACTTTATTAGTTGATAGTGAACAATTAACTGCATTAAATAATAATAATCAATTGACCTTGCCGTTAAAATCTAATTTAGTTCTTTTAGATTATGAATTATCTGAACACATTTCTTTACTTTACAATTTTATTTTTTCAGTATTTGTTAAAACTTATCAAAGTAATCATATTCAACTTTATTTTAGAGATTTTTCTTATTCATATACAGTTAAAAAAATAGTTTTTTTATGGTATTATTTACTTACAAAATATTTTAATGTAACTTGGGTACCATTTCCATTAAATTATATTCTTCATTTTGATATTAATGTGAATCCATTTTATGTTACTGATTTAGATAATATTGTAAGTGAATATAATGAAATTAATAGTCGAAAAAGTTTAAATCAATTTTATTCAACATATTTTTCTTCTTTTGAAAAATATCATAGAACATTAAATGAATTTAATAAAACAGATTTTCATGATATAATTAATATATTAGATAGTTCATTAATTGAATATTTAGATAATCGTATAGCGCTCAGTGGTAATGTAAAAAAAGAAATTCAAGAAATTACAAATGAAATATATAATAGTTTATTATTAGATATTAATGCTTCTAACGATCCATTATATCAAAAATATTCTGAATATTTTCTTTTAAATCTTTCTCAACTCGCTATTAATCCAAACGATACAGATACTTATTTAATATTATATAATTTGAAACCTTATCATACAGAACTTGTTACTCGTTCTCGTTCATCACTTTATATTAATGATAAATTTAATCAAGTATTTATTGATGAAGAATATAGTTTTCTTTATGAGTTAGTAAAAGCAAGTATGCTTACAATTTCAGATGTTGAAAGTTTTAATACTGAAATTAAACAATCAAATAGTGTTCCTATTTTATCAGCTGCTAATTTTAAATATAAACATACTATACATGAAAATGGATTTAATAATATAGAAAATATTGAAGTATTTTTAAAATTAATTTATGCTAGTATAGTTAATATATCGGATAATGAAATTCCTAATATTGAAATTACGCAAAATGAAAATGTATCTTTATTTAATTATGAAAGAATAAATTTTAATATTAAACATAAAGATCATAAATTATGGAATGATAATTATGAAATCATTGAAAGTTAAGGAAAATATATAGGAGGTATAACGTGTCAACAATTTTTTGTCAAGATGACTATAAAATTTATGATAAACTTGCAAACCAATCAAATCAAAAACGTGGTCCATTAGGTTGGGTTCAAATTTATATGAATGAAAAAAATTTAAAAAATAAAAATCCTGATTTTGAAGGTGGTAATTTAGTTGTTGCCCAAGGGCGTGAATTTGTATCACAAAAAATATTTAATTTAATAAATTTTGATGGTGGTTCTCGAATTGATTGGCGAGCGCATAATATTTCACATTTCGCAGTTGGAAGTGGTGGAGCAACAGTCAATAATGATATAGTAACAATTAATGGACCATTTATTTGTGATACTAGTTTATATCAACCAATTAGTCTTGGAAATTCATCTTTTTTAGAAGAACCATCGAATTATTCATCTGGAGATGGTGTTCATGAATATACAGATTCTGTTAAACCTATTACTACTGATGGATCAATTTTATTAGAAAGTGAATCATATACAGGAGATTCAACGTGTAATTATTATACTAAAGTAAAATGTTCATGTTCGATTATTAATGGTGAACCAGGTGCTATTGCTGCCGGTTCTGCTGTTGAAATTTCTGAAGCAGGATTATATTATACGAATGGTGCAGATGCTCAAATGTTTTCACATATATGTTTTGCACCAAAATATAAAGAGAAAGAAAGCGCAATAACTATTATTTGGTATATACTTTGTTAATAGTTATATTTAAGTAAGATTCAAAGTTGGGGAAATTTGAATCTTATAAATTTTATTAAGAATTAAATATAAAATCTGAAGTTGGGGAAGTTCTTATTTTATATTATTAAATAATAATAAGGAGATAAATTATGCCGGTAACGGATAGAAGAGAACCAGGTGTATATGTGACAATTGAAGATAAATCATATGTTGCACCAACAATCGAGATTGGTCGGATTGGTTACATAGTTATTTTATGTGATCGTGGACCACATAATCGTATTGTCACTGTGACTTCGTTGAAAAAATTTCATCAACTATTTGGAAAACCAGATTATAGAAGAACTTCTCAAACTCATTATCTTGCCGATAAATATTTACAGTATAGTAGTAAATGTTTAATTTGTCGAGTTGTTCCTGAAGATTCATATTGGGCAAATATGGGTATTGTTGAGAATAACACAGCAACTTCAGTAGCTAATGATTATACATTTGCAAATGGTTCAAATCAGATTATTCCTGCAGATGATATTGCTTATGATGCATTTGATGTTGGCGATTGGATTTTTTCAAATGATGATTTAATGGAAAATGCGCGTCAAATAGTTTCAAAAGATGATAGTAGTGGTTATGTTTTTGTACTTGGTGCAGATTATGAAGGAACATCATCTTCAGCAACAGCTCAGAAATATATTCCTTATCAAATGACTTCATTAATTTCAGTTGATAAAGATAATGATATGCCAGAAACTGATTCTGAAACTGTTTTCTATTTTTATGCAAATGGAGCTGGAGAGTATTATAATAATATTTCAATAAAAGGTGTACGTAACATTCAAATGGAAAGAATGTATACAGATCCTGATGGTGAAATTCTTTATAAATATCTATTTATGGATATTGGTGTATATTATAATAATACTGATGGAACTGAAACATTACTTGAAGGACCGTGGACTGTTTCTTTGACTCGTAGAACAATTGAAAATACAGTTATTAGAAATTTAGCTACTGGTCGAATTCTATATATTGAAGATATTATTAATGAATCAAGTGATTTTATTAGATGTAAATCTGCACTTGCTTCGGAAAAATTAGTTACAGATATTGATGCAGAAGATAGAAGATTACAGGTTATGCTTCTTCTTTCACAGTCAAATCCGATTGCAACTACAAATATTGCTGGTGGTGGTATTAATTTTGAGAACGGTACAGATGGTACTGGTTTATATGATATATCTGGAAATTATGCACTTCAGCCTTTTAGTCCTTTAGAAGGACTTGTAAAACAAGCCTATATGGGTTCATTAACGTCGGTCGACGGGAGTGTCGAACAGCTCCCGGAGGTGACCTATCCATGGTACGAACCTGATTGTTTTTGTTGGTCTAGTTACATAATGTAAATTAGAGTAATAAAAAATAGTCCCTGTTAATAGTAATGTTAACATGTGAATTCTTTGAATTGCTGGAATCTCCTTAGAGCTCTATCTGCTAATCAACTTAGAAATAAGTTGAAAGTGAAACGATAGAGATTGGACAATCAGCAGCCAAGCTCCTAAGTTTAAATAATATGGAGAAGGTTCAACGACTATCCCGGAAGGGAGTAGGATCAAGTGATCCGAAGTGGAGAACATCCTTAATTAAGGATGATGATATAGTCTAGTCTGTATGGAAACATACAGCTGCGCACAATGGCGCGGGTAGAGATTAACGACCTTTATTGAATATAAACGTATATAGTATGTGGTGGGTTCGCTGCACACGTACAACATGGAGCGATGCAACTAGCGGAGTATAGACAAGATTGTATTTGTCTTGCCGACACTGGTGATATCGCAATGAATTATGAACAAGATATAGACAACAGACTCAACTTAGTTCCGTGGAACACATGGACAGCAATGCTCTACGTCCAGTATCGAGAAAGATTCGACGAATA
>JAOZRH010000065.1 GCA_029931905.1 Fidelibacterota bacterium | reverse complement strand
AACCACCAAACCCTATTGGTGGGCAAAAAGCCATTTTAGAAAATATTGTCTATCCCAAAAAAGCTAAAGAAGCAAAAATTGAAGGAACTGTGGTAATTCAAGCATTTATCAATGAAGCAGGTATCATTACTGACTGTGTCGTATTTCGAGGAATTCCAAACAGTGGATTAGATGAAGCAGCAATTGATGCAATCAAGAAAACAAAATTTAAACCTGCAACGAAAGATAAAAAACCAGTCGGAATTTGGATTGCCATTCCGATAAATTTTAAATTGAAAAATGAGCCAAAACCTGAATAAATAAAATTTAAAATAAATTTGTGATTAAGCACTCAATATTATTATTGTGTGCTTTTTTTATACACATTATTTGATATAAAAATAAAAGAACTTGCAAGCACTTGTATGAATCTGTTATTCACGGTGGGTGTCCGCTCTTTGGTTCAATCTTCCTTGATAGTAATTAGAGCAGGCCTGATTTCCACGAAGTTAAGCTAAACTCCCATTTTTATAATGTTGATTCTACAATGTAAACCCACAAGCTCAATTATTATAAATTTAATGTTTAATATTGTAAAAGTAAATGATTATTTTATAATATTAGAAAAAGGGGTAATATGAAAATTTCTACAAATAAAATAAAATCAAATTCAAGCAAGTTTAATTATCATTATTGGAATTATTCTTCAGATAAATTAAATAATTCTATAAAATATTCTGGAATAAACAATCCAATAGTTTTATTGCAAAATCAGAAGGAATTAATTCCAATTCACGGTTTTCGGCGTTTAGAAATTGCAAAAAAATTAAATATTTCTGATATACCAGTAAAAATTTTCACTGATGAAAATAATCTTGAAAATTTATTTATGGAATCCGTAATAGAAAATACAATAAACAATGAATTAAACATCTATGAAAAATGTAAAATAATTCAAATATTAAATAATTATTTACCTGATTATAATAAAAATTATTGGCAAAAAACATTAGAAATACCATTAAATGAAAAAAATGAAAAAATAATTAATTCGATTTTACAATTTCCAAAAGAGTGGATTGAATTTTTCATTGAAAAAAATGTACCATTAAAACGAATCAAAACATTCACTAAAATTGATAACTTAGAATTGCTCACAAAATTATTACCATTGAATATCAGTCTAAATAGAATGGAACAGATGTTTCAATTTTTATTCGAAATTTCACAACGAGATGAAATAACTGTCAAATCGATTTTAGATATTGTCAATTTTGAACCGATTTTAATGGACTCTACTATAGAAAAACAGGACACAATCAAAATTCTTTATGACAGAATATATAATCTTCGTTATCCATTACAATCGAAATATTTAGAAATAGTAGAGAAAAAAGTTAAAGAATTAAAAATAAATAATAATATAAAAATTCAATATGATAAGACATTTGAACGATCTGGAATTAATTTTATTCTGAATATAAAAAATAAAAATGACCTGCAAAAATCAATCGAATGGCTGAAAAACAATACTAACAAAATTACTAACATAACAAAAAAATAACTATTATGATAAATCCTAAAATAGAAAATATTTTCGTTGATGAAGACCTAAAATCAAAAGAAATATGTAAAAATTATCAAACAAAATTTCCGAAAGCAAAGTTAATTCCAATCACTTCCGAAGAAAAAGATGAAGTATTAAAAAAAGTTAGTAAAACAAAAAACAACATTCTCATCACAGAGGCAAAAGGCGATATTTTCAAACCTTGTCCAGGGACTGATGAATCACATATTTGTTGTCAATATTGGGTAATTAATCAAGTTTGGAATTGTCCGTTAAACTGCACTTATTGTATCTTGCAATACTATTTAAAAAGTCCAATGATTATTACTTATATTAATTATGAAAAAATCAAAGCAGAAATTACAAAAAAGTTGAACAGTGAACCAGACCGATTTTTTAGAATTGGAACTGGTGAATTGGGTGACAGTTTGGTTTATGACAATTTAAATAAATCAGCAGAAGAATTCATCGAATATTTTGTGAATAAAAATAATGCTATTTTTGAATTAAAAACCAAATCAGATAATGTTGATCATTTACTTAAAAAAGAACATAATGGAAAGGTTGTAATTTCTTGGTCACTAAACCCATCTGAAGTTATAATGAATGAGGAACCACTTTCTGCAAAATTAAATGAACGATTAGCTGGTGTAAAAAAAGTTCAAGATGTCGGTTATAAATTGGGATTTCATTTTGATCCAATTATTTTTTATGATAATTGGAAGGAAGGATATTCAACTTTAATTAAAAAATTATTTAAAGTTGCAAAACCAGAAAATATTGCTTGGATTTCGATGGGAAGTTTACGATTTCCTCCAGAAACAAAAGATAAAATTACAGACAAATTTCCAAAAACAAAAATCGTATATAGTGAAATGTTTCGTGGAAAAGATAATAAATCAAGATATTTTAAACCACTCAGAACAGAAATGTACCAACATATTTACTATGAATTATGTAAATATGGTGGTGAAAATCTTTTCGTTTATTTTTGTATGGAAGATAAAGATGTGTGGCAACAAGTTATGGGATTTGCTCCACAAAATAATATGCATTTAGATTTTCTTTTTGCCGAATATCTTTATAATAAATTTCCAAAAATGAATATCCCAAAACCAATTTTCAAAAATTATCAGGAATTTATTACAGAATAGAAGTTAGCTAAAAAAATTAAAGTGATTCTTCGTCTTTTTCTGTAGTTTTTTTGTCTGCTTTTTTCCTTATACCTAAAGGTGTAATTTTTTCTGCCACAATTTCTGTAATATAATGTTTTTTGTGTTCTTTATCTGTCCAATCTCGTGTAATTAGGTGACCTTCAAGATAAATTTGTTGACCTTTGAGAAGTGTTTTACTGTATTCCGCAAGATTTCGCCAACAAACAATATTATGCCAAGTAGTCCTATCCTTATACTCGCCATTATTATCTTTCCATTTCTTATTTGTTGCAACACTAAACTTTGACATAATTGTTTCATTTGGAGTATGTTTTATCTCTGGAGCATGCCCTAAATATCCAACTAAAATAACCTTATTAATTGAATTGTTATCCATTTTATTCTCCTTTTTATATTACAAAATATTACTTTTCTAAAAATTTAGAAATCGTTCCTACCACTTTTTTCAATTCATAAGTAATTCCAAGATGTCCTCGATTATTATCAAGTATAAGAAGTTCGGCATCAACATAAGGTGCAAAATCTATTGCTGGTTGCGGATTAACTAAATGATCTTGTTTATTAACTATCAGCAAAATGTCAGATTTAATTACTTTTGCAGTTTTCTTTTGTGAATTATTATAATCTCTAAAAATATTATGACTCATAATTGCTTTCATTTGACATTTATAATTTTTAGCAGTTAAATTTGTAGGTGAATAACTTTCATATTGTTTGATAAATTCAGGAAAATCTTCATAAGCTGTTTCATTCACCCTATAAGAAGGGGAAAAACTCCCTGCATTCTGAAACATTCTTACTGCTTTCATATATTCTGCTTCAGGAATATTATATTTTTCACCCATTTCAATTATTGTTATTTCAGCATTATCTATCAATAAATCATAAGAAGAAATTCGTGGTGTAGCAATATAAGCAACCAATTTATTCGCAAAATATGGATATGAAACAGCCCATTGAAATGCTTGCATGCCTCCCATCGATCCGCCAACAATTGCTTTTACATGTTCAATATTCAGTTTATCTGTTAATAACAAATATTGTGAATTTACCATATCAGTAATTGTAATATCAAAATATTTTTCATCATTATTTTTTGAATTTGACGGGGAATATGAGACACCATTACCAAGTGCATCGACTGCAATTATATAATATTTTGATGAATCCAAAAAGTCTTTTCCATTTATTAATTTATCTAAATGTTCACTCGTTCCACCAAACCAAGTTGGAAATAAAATAATATTATTTTTTTTGGAATTCATTGTTCCAAAAGTTCTATATCCAATCTTACATTCAGAAATAACAGCATTATTTTCTAATTTGAAATTTTTTAATAATTCATATTTTTGTTTTGTTTCACCAAAGACAGAAATTACAATAACAAATAATAACAATAAAATTATTCTATTTTTTTTCATCACAAACACAATTCTCCTACAATTAATTACATTATTCTAATTGCATGCTTAATATTAACTAACACAACAATCTATTATCAATAAACAATGTTAAAATTATTTAAATCATCAATAAATTCTTTTATTTTTTTCACACCTTCTTGAATATTGGTTTCATCGGTAGAAAAAGAAATTCTAATATATCCTTCGCCACTATCGCCAAATGTTTTTCCCGGCACAGTCAATACATTTTTTTCATCTTTCAACATTTTTGAAAATTTTTCACTTGATAATGGTTTATCTAAATAATCACTATACTTTAAAAACAAATAATACCCACCTGCAGGAATAATGAAAGATTCTAATCCATATTTTATTAATGTTTCATTCATTAATTTTCTATGATTAGATAAAATTGATAATATTTTATCACTTGTTTTATCTCCTATTCCCTCTAAAATTCGAATAGCTAAAAGCTGACTGATTGTTGGGACACAAGTAATAGAATATTTTCTTAAAATATTAATCTTTTTCATTATTTCGTCGCTACTTAATATCCAGCCTAATCTCCAACCAGTCATACTAAATAGTTTTGATAATGTTGTGAAAACAATTACATATTCATTTAAACCTGATGCAGTTAAATATTTTTGTTTAGAATAGTGAATTTCGTTATAAGACTCATCAACTACTAAAAATATTTTTTTCTTTTTACATATTTCTGCTATTTTTTGAATATCTTCAAAAACAATAACCTGTCCAGTTGGATCTAAAGGATTATTCAATATTATCATCTTCGTTTTATCTGTAATTTTCTTTTCTATATTCGATACAAAAAATTGATTTTTGTCTATATTATTTATTTTATATTCTACAATTTTTGTCTCCGCTAATAAAGCAACAGCATCATAACTTGGATTTCTTAATGATGGCAATAATACTTCATCTCCAGATTCTGTTAAAGATGTAATTATTGAATATAAGGCTTCAGATGCTCCTAATGTTACTGTAACACCATCTTTCCCATATTTATGATTGAATTTATCGGCAATCAATTCACGCAATTTGATTAATCCTTCAGGCATAGTATATGATAATTTGCCGGAAAGGACAATCTCTTGAGCTGAATTTCTAATTACTGCCGGAATAGGAAATCCGGGTTCAGAAATCACAAAATCAATTTTATCTGTTAATTCTTCGTAACTTAAAAAATCAAATATTTTAGTTTTTTTAATAATTTGAGTATTTTTTTTATTCATAATATTCTTTTATTTCTCCAAATAGTAATACAATATTATTTTAATTTCAATAAGAAAATGAACTTTCTCCAATATATTCTCGAAGAATTGAAGTAGGTGGAATATATTTTGTTGAAATCGGTAAATATAAACTTAACAATTTATGCAATCTCATAGCATCATTTTTTACTGATGATTTAATATCTATTTCTTTTAATTTATTTCCTAATATTGGAAAAAACACACCCCATTCATATTCTAATGCACTATTGAAAATTATATCAGCATTCTCTTGATAAGGAAAAATCCAACGGTCTTCACCCCTTCTAACAGATGGCCATCGTTTTAATGTTTCTTCCACATCATAATTTCTAAAATTCATATCCCTAATCATTCTTCTTAATAAACGAGTATCAGAAGTAGATACTCTATTATATAAATTTAAATTCAATTGTGTTAAAGTACTAACATATATTTTCAACACTTTAGATTTATCAATATTTTGAATCAATTCTGGATTTAATCCATGAATTCCTTCGAGCAATAATATTGTATTTGATTTCATTTCAACTTTTTTATTGCCTTTTTTTCTTGTTCCAGTTTTAAAATCAAATTCCGGTAAATATGTTGATTCTCCATTTAATAATTTATTTATATGTTCATCTAATAATTCTTTATCAATCGCTTGAAAATGTTCAAAATCATAATTGCCATTTTTATCTTTTGGCGTTTCTACTCTATCTACAAAATAATTATCTAAAGAAATATTAATCGGATTTATTTCATTTATCTTCAATTGAATATTTAATCGTTTCATAAATGTTGTTTTGCCAGAAGACGATGGACCCGAAATAAATATTATTTTAGCTCTCTTTTTCGAAATTATATTAGCTATTTCACTTATTTTTTTTTCATGTAAAGCTTCATATATTTGGATTGTCTCTAATATTTGCTGATGGTCTTTTATTTTATTATTTAACTGATCTACAAAATTAATCGAAAGTAATTTACCTCTTTTTTCACTTTCTCTAAAGACATTAAACAATTTTGGCAAATTTTGAATTGGTGGCAACATCTTCATGTTTTTACTATTCATAAACTGCAATACAAACCCATCATGATATGGGAATAAATTAAATTTTTTAATATAAGAACTACTTGGCACTAATGGAGCTAAAAACCAATGTGCAAATCCATTAATTTTGTTAATTCTTATTTTTTTTAATGAAGTATATTTGAATATTTTAAAACGACCTTGTTGTAATTCATTAATTTTTGAAACATTAATACATTCATCAATAAAATCAATATCGTTCTCAACTAACAATTTCATTGTATCTTTTAACATTTCAAGATAATTACTTGGCAATTTCGACATATTACTTGGTTCACAATAAAAACCACTGCTATATGAATGTTCTATAGAAAATTTTACATCAGGAAATAACATTTCAGAGGCCGTCAACATTAATGCAGTTGTAGATATTGCCATTACCCTCGCACCAGTATAATCGGATAAACTATAGAATTCTACAATCTTTGTTTTTGAAGATATCTGATTATTTAAACTTCTGTTTTCTCCATCAATTGACATTGATAATATATTTTTTGAATAATTTGGCAAAAACTCTTTAATGAATGATAATCCACTTTTATCATCTACAACATCACAATTATTTTGAATTTCCTTATATCTATAAATCATATATGTTAATTTAGAAATAATTTATCTATTTAACAAATTAATACTTTGAAATGAAAAATATTTTGAATTTTTAACTCTTTTTACTTAATTTGAAAATAAAAACCGTACCAAAAACTATTCCCAAAAAATCAGCAATTACATCATAAACTGAAGCAGTTCTATTTATAACAAATAACTGATGTACTTCATCTGAAATCCCATAAAATAATCCAATTATTATAGTTAAAATTAAAATATTTCGTTCTGAAACATTCAATTGTTCGATATTTGCTTTGAATAATAATATTCCAAATCCAAAATAAACAGAAAAATGAAGAAATTTATCAAAACTTAAAATTTTATACCTTGATAATGAATGTCCCGGAATTGCCGATACAATAAAAATAATAATTGCATATATAATTGTTAAAAATAAATATTTATTTTTTGAAAAAAATTTCATTTTCATATTAAATCGTTTATCCTTTTAATATTATTACTTTACATAAAAAAGGGTAGCCAAAAATAAACTACCCTTAATCTTATCTATATAACTTTTATTTAAATATGAAACCAACGCTTAAAGATGCAGTTTGATATTTTCCAACAGAATATTCACTATGTAAATATAACAAAGCCATTTGTAAACTAAATCCGACATTTACGCGTAATGTATTTTCACCTTCCATAGTAAAACTTACTTCTTGATCTCCATCCATTCCTGGCAAATCTCCGTCAACAATTGTGTATGATAAATCAACTGTAGATTTGTCCATTCCAACTCCGAGATATGGTGAAAATTTAAAACCAGGAACACCTAATGTTTTTCCAACTTCTGCATGAATATTTATATTTTTTGCTTCAAACACATCTCCAATTGATAATGTTTGATAAAAAGCTCCTGCTGAAACATCGATTATTGGCACAGGAACACTTTTTCTAACACCAAAACCAATCATTTGTATTTTACCAACATCTGGGCTTTCGTATTCTGGTGCACCCCTTAAGCTAAATTCAATTCCAAAAGGAACTCGAACATTTAATTGAATATTTGCCGATGGAACCACTGGTATGCCAGAACCTACTAATGAAATTTCCTGCATCAAACCTTTTACACTAGAATAAGAATTGTTTAATGCTATTTCATAAGCTTGTTTTTCAGTAACAGTACCCGGCATAGCATTCACTAATGCACTCACTACCTCAGTTTGAGTTTTTCTTGTAACAGTTATTTCATCTTGCTCTCCGCAAACTGTCGGAACTTCAGTTTCATTATAGATATCAGACATTTTAACAGTAATATTTGGTAATGATGGATCAATACTGCCAAAATCAAGATCAAGATCACTTGATAAATCAAAATCAAAAGTTAAATCTTCGTCTGATACCAATGAAACGCTTGTAATTATACCAATATCAAATCCAATTGGTATTGGCAATATTCCTGTTTTACACTTAACTTTTTTATATAAACCACTATTCATTGAAGAACCAAATCCTGTTACAAGCGGTTGAGCATACAATTTTGCATTTTTTTCCAGCATTTGCGACAAAGTTTCTTCAAAATCACCAGCATTGAGCATTCCAAAGCAAAAAATAATTAACATTATTAAAGCAATAAGTTTACCCTTTTTCATTTTTCCTCCTTTTTATATTCTATTAACTATATGTGTTAAGTTATGAAAATAAATAAATATTACAAATGTTTTTATAATATTTTTTTTAATTGAATTTATAAGATAAAATAATTATTTTATATGAGGAGATAATAATGAAAAAAATAACAACTGATTTATTAATTGAACAGGCAATTGTAGCGAGGAAAAATTCATATTCCCCTTATTCAAAATTTAAAGTTGGTGCGGCTTTACTTTCAAAAAGTGGAAATGTTTTTGTTGGTACAAATGTAGAAAGTAGTTCTTATGGCTTAACTGTTTGTGCAGAAAGAAATGCAATCGCATCTGGCATTGTAGCTGGAGAAAAAGAGTTTGAAAGTTTGGTAGTAATAAGCTCTGAAGGTGTTTCACCTTGTGGGGCATGTCGCCAAGTGATTTATGATATTTGTGGAAATATTGATGTAATTCTTGTGAATGGAGAAGGTAAAATCATCAATACGATTACTGCAAGAGAATTATTACCATATCCATTTAGTAGTAATAATCTTACAACAAAAAATACAAAGAAAATATAAAGGAATAAATTGTTGTCTAATAATAATTGTGTAATAATTGGAATTGCCGGAGGTAGTGGTTCTGGAAAAACATTAGCCTCAAGAGCAATTGTAAAAGATTTTAAAAAAAAAGGTGCAATAATAATAGAACAAGATTGGTATTATTATAATTTACCTAAAGATAAAAAATCAGAATGGAAACATTGGAATTTTGATCATCCAAATGCTGTAGAATTTTCATTACTATATGAAGATTTAGAAAAATTACGAAAAGGTAAGTCGATTAATGCTCCACAATATGAATATTCAACACATTCAAGAATGAAAGAAACACTATATATTGAACCACAAAAAGTTATCATTGTAGAAGGAATATTAATTTTGAATAATCCGCAAATTTTAGATTTACTTGACATAAAAATATATGTTGATACTGATTCTGATGTGAGGTTTATTCGTCGATTAAAAAGAGATATTTTTGAAAGAGGTCGTACAATAGAAAATGTAATTGACCAATATTACAGAACTGTTCGCCCTATGCACTTAACTTTTGTTGAACCAAGTAAACGAAATGCTGATATAATAATTCCCGGTGGTGGAAAAAATATAGTAGCAATAGATTTATTAAAATCAAAAATAAAAATGTTATTGAGAGAAATACATGATTAATATTACAGGGCAACATAAATCGGGATGGATTGAAGTAATTTGTGGAAGTATGTTTAGTGGAAAAACAGAAGAGCTAATTAGAAGATTACGACGCGCACAAATTGCAAGACAAAAAGTTGTTGTTTTCAAACCAAAAATTGACGATCGATACGATAAAACAAATATCGTTAGTCACAATAAACAACAAATTAAAAGCATAATAATAGAAGATCCAAAAGAAATTTTGAAACATTCAATTTTTGCACATGTAATTGGAATTGATGAAGCACAGTTTTTTGATGAAACACTTGTAGATATAGTTCAAAAATTAGCCGATAGCGGAAAAAGAGTAATTATTGCAGGTCTGGATAAAGATTATAGAAATAAACCTTTTGAACCAATACCACAATTACTGGCTGTAGCAGAATATATTACAAAAACATTGGCTATCTGTATGCGATGTGGTGCACCAGCAAATTATACTCAACGGATTATTAATTCAACAGAACGAGTACTCGTCGGTGCAACAGATAGTTATGAAGCAAGATG
>JAOZRH010000064.1 GCA_029931905.1 Fidelibacterota bacterium | reverse complement strand
TAATGATGAAATAAATATTTATAAAGATAAAGATCATGATGTTTATATTGATGATGAAACTGGTAAATTAAAAGATAGAATAGATAAAGATAAAATATATACTGGTGGAAAATACGAATTTCTGTTTGAAATAATTAGACAAAAAATAGCAGAAGTTGATCCAACAGACAAATTAACAAAAACTAAAAAATCTATTCCATATTTACAAATCTATATGTCAGGTATAAAAATTCCTTTAATATTATATTTGTGGATGCAAAAAGGTTTATTACATGCTTTAAATGATTTTGGAATAGATTATTCAATAGAAGAAAAAGTTAAAAAAGGAAAAAAATCAGTTTCCATTCCAACATCAGATAAAAAATACTTAGTAATATATCCAAGAACATTTAGAGAAGAAATTGTTGTTAACGGTCTTTTAGCTTATAAAGTAAGAACACCAATTGAAGATTTTAATAACGGTGAAGAAATATACTCTTTTATCAATCAACATTTCGGAACACGAGCAGTATATCAAATTAACTTAATGACGGAAAACGAAATTGATCCAGTTACAAAAGAGTTATTAAAATTTGAAGATTTACCCACAAATCTTCCTTCTCTTTTTAGTGGTCCATGTTTGGATAAATTATTAAATGAAAAACCTGATAAATTATCAAATTTAAAAATATATAGATCACGAATGAGTGAAATTGTACTTAATTTAATGTATTCACAAATTAAGAGAGCACATAATACATATAGAACAAAATCAGAATTTGGTGAAAGTCAAATTTATATCGATGAAAATTTTATTTTGAATTCACTATTAATGAGTGGTGTACTTGAATATACTAACTCCGTTAATCCAATGTCTGAAGTTATGTTAAGTAGTCGAGTAATTAAATCAGGACCAGGTGGTGTTCAAAATGAAAGAGAATTTAAACCAGAACATAGAAACTTACATCCTTCACAAGGTGGTATTATTGGTGCCGAATCGACAAAAGAAAGTGGAAAAGTTGGACTAATAACACATCACACTTTAACTCCTATAATTGTTAATAAATACGGAAGCTATGGAGTCAAACATAATATTGATAAATTATCTGGTTGGAATGTTGTCGCAGCAGATGAAGCAGTTACACCATTTCAAAATGAAATGGGGAGTGATCGTTTAGTTCTCGCCGTTACACACTCTGTTCAAGTAACACCAACATCAAATATTGAAAAACCATTAATTTCTACTGGAGCCGAATATATAATTCCCCAACTTGCTTCTAAAAGATTTGTTCTTAAAGCAAAAAAACCAGGTGTAATCAAAAAGATTGATAAAAATAAAACACTTCAAATTAATTACAAAGATGGTACAAAAGAAATATTTGATATAATTCCAAGAAAATCACAAACTAAAAGAGGTGCTTATATTCTTTTAGAATTAGAAACATTAAAAGAAGGTACTAAAGTAAAAGCCAATCAAGTTGTAGCTTATACTAAAAATTTCAGCCCAGATGGTATATATTGTGCAGGAACCAATGTTAAAATTGCAATGTTAAACTATTTGGGTTCTAATCATGAAGATTCTTATTGTATATCAAAAGATCATGCACAAAAAACAACTACAAGTATTATTAAAGAATTATCTATAATTATTCCACCAGAAACAAAAGTTCTTCAGTTAGAAAAAGAAATAGGTAAAAAATTAGAGGGTGGTGAGATTTTAACTGAATTTACATATCAAAGTGATTTAGATGATTATCTAGAAATTAATAATATGGAATCAGAAATTGATGGTGAAGATGGTGAAATTCTTAGTTTATATGCAAAAGGACACGATTCAATAAAATTATTATCAACTCCTGGTGAAATAGTTGATATAAAAATCTACATTAATCGTAGAAAAAATTTAGATAAAACTCTTATAAATTATCATAATAAATTAATTAAAGAAACTAAAGCAATAATAGGAAAGTTAGCTTCAACAATTTCAGATAAAAACAAACAATTGACAGCAACAGATAATTTAAATTTATCATTTTTTAAAATTGGTAAACATAAATTGAAAGGTGTTGAGTTTATTGGTGCAAGAGTTGTATATTCCATTAAACAAGAAAAAGAGCTTCGTGTGGGCGATAAGTTGAGTAATCGATATGGTGCTAAGGGAGTAATCTCCAAGGTGTTAGAGGAAGCTCCAGTTGCTGAACATTTTGGTAAATTAGATGTTTGTATTTCTCCTGTTGGAGTATTTTCAAGAAATAATTTAGCAATGTTGAAAGAAATATATATTGGTAAAATATTTTATTATCTAAATCGAAAAGTTAAAGAAATGGCTAATGATACAAAAATACAATCTACCAAAATTTCAAAACTAATTGTCGATGTGTACAGCATTTTATCTAGTGAAAATGTTGTTAATAGTATAAAGACAAAACTTGATAATTATAAATCTTCTTCAAAATTGAAGAGAGATATTAAAGACGATAAACTTCATTTAACATATTTTGTTGAACCGTTTACAAATAATGCAAAATTTGAAAAAATTAAATTAGCAGCAGAAGTGCTTGATATTGATTTGGAAGAAAAAGTTTGGATACCGGAACTTCAAAAATGGTCACAACCGGTACCTGTTGGTATTTCTTATTTCGAAACTCTTGAACATTATAGTGATGTATATTCAAGTATTAGGGGTGCTGAAAGATATCAATCTTTGACTGGTCAACCAACTAAAGGTAAAAGTCAAATGGGCGGTCAAACAATCGGTAACTTGGACTTGTACGCTTTCTTAGAATATCAAGCTGATAACATTATTGATGAATTAACAACAGTAAAAAGTGATGATCATCGTACTAAAAGAATTATGATCAATAATATTATCAATACTGGTTCAGCACAAATGCCAAAAAATATTGGTGGTGGAAAAACATCAGACATATTTACCTCCTATATGACAGCTATTGGTCTAGATATTAAATAAAGTTTAATATTTAAGAATTTTATAAAGAAATTATTCGGTAAAGAGGAATATATTTTTCTCTTTACCGATATTGTTTTAATTTTAATTTTTTTTAGGGGGTATCATGATTATTGAGGTTAAATTACTTCTGATGGAAGGTGAATTTGATGGACAGGCGACTGTTTTTCAAAGATTAGCACGCAAAGATCATTTTAGACTTATTTCTCCATTTATAAATGATGTTCGTAAAGAATTTTTTAAACATTGGCTACCATTTAAATGGGAACCAAACATTACAGTCTTTACTGGAAGAAAGGTTTATGAAATAACTTTTATTTTGAGACAACTTGAAGAAGACGAATTAAATAGAGTTTTACAGGAAAAAAAAGATTATATTCAAGAAAACAGAATAGATCTTGATCCTGATTTAATCTCTTTAAAAGATTATGAAAAACATGAAATTTTAGAGATTAAAAAAAAGGTCCATGAAAGATATCATGGACCTAAAGCTCCTAATAAGAAAAAATTTAGAGGAGAAACTTCTATTGCTAGAGCTTTTAAAAAGGCTCTAGCAAATTTAAAAGATAAATGATATCAACAGAGGGGTGTTTTCATCCCTCTTTTCTTTTTTGAAAGGATTATATTATGCAAAAAAAATCTACAACAATAATAGCTGAATCTGGATTAGATGTGAAAGATAAATCGAATTTAGATTCTTTTTCAGAAAAAACTATAAAACAATTTAATGTTGATTTAAAAAAGATTAAATTTGATCATTTAAAACCAATAATTAAAGATTGGTATCCTGAAATTATTGAAACAATTTTTAATTTAATTTCGAAAGATTTAAATTACAATTTTGACAAAAAATCTAAAACATTTACAATCACATTTGATTCTAATGATGAATGTGTTAGTTTCTATAACACATTCAATAGAAATGTTCACAAAGGTCTAAATAAATTTTTATTAGACAAAGGAGAAAATGTAAAACATTATAACAGAATTCTTGTTTTTGAAACAAAACAAGAAAATCAAATTTTACAAATTCGTTTTTAGGAGAAACAACATGACAGAAATAGGAATTGGTGAAAACATCCAAACCCCATCATTTGATCCAACTCAGATACTTTCAGAAGTGAATAATTCTCAAGAAGATCAAAATTTTCAACAAGAAGATACTAATGTAAATAATGAAGTATCTCCATTAAATGATACATTTTCACAAAACATTACTGCAAATCAACCAAATAATTTATTAGCAGCTGTTAGTCCAGCTAAATTTGATGGTTTATTAAAAGTACTAAGTTTAGTAGCTGAATCGAATGATCCTATTGTTGTTAAAAATTCACAAATTACAAAATCATTAACATCTGGTGCATTAGTTTATGCGAATGTAAAAGATATTTTTGATAATCAAAATGTTAACATCCATATAGTTAATCCTAGAAAAAGTTTAAAACTGCTCAGAGCATTTAAGTCAAACAATACTATAAATATTTTAAACGATGATGAGAATTGTCGATACATATTAACTAATGGAGAAGTTCGACTATTTTTACCCAAACAAGATGATACAACATTAGGAACAACTGACGAATTACCGAACTATTCACAAACTGTTGAAATTGCTAAAATTACATTAGATAAAGAAGCTAAAAATATTATTAGTGAATTAGCAAAAGAATGTGATTATATAGAATATTTATTTCAAGATAATCAATTAAAAGGATTACATATTCCAGAAACAGCAATTTACATATTTGAGAGTTTTGTTAATGATGAAAAAGTTTCAAACTTAGACGAAACAAATGCGGAGCTTTCTCTACAAACAACTTCATTTGCTCCAGTTTCAGCAGAGAGTTATGAAATACAAATTGGTAAATCAGAGACTGAATACTTTTCATTTACAACTTGTAAAACTGGATTAGTAGATGTTAATATTTTTGAACAATTAGAAAACACTACAGGAGGTAGTATTTTCTAACAAAATTCCATTGGAGAACATATTATGTTAGATTTACAAACAATTGATAGTGTTTATTCTACATCATCTATACCCTTTAATTACAAATATTTAGACATGGATTTAGTTGAACAATTAGATAATGATATTAAAGATCAATATATAAATTTTAATAATATTGGTATCGATTTATTAGATTCTATCGAAGATGATGAAATTAAAAAAATCATTTTGGATGATTTATTAAATTATGTAAATGAAAATTACACTTCTATAATTGGTTTAGAGAGTGTTTTCTTCAAAGATACATTAGAAATGGGAACTTTTGTTTATCAATTTTTTTGTATAGATTACCCAACAATGATTTTACCAAATTTTATTAATGATATAGAATGTTTTTCAATTAAAGAATTTGAAAAAGCAATTAAATTTAAATTTAATTACAAACAAGACTTTTTTAAAGCATCTATTATTACATGTATTAAAAATATACTAGATCAAATACTTAAACTTTCAAATATCGATAAGAAAATTTCTAACGATGAAAGTTATAAAAAATTAGTTAAAAAATATTCTTTTTATATAGATATGGTTGATTTTGGTTCAGCTGAGGATTTGCTTTACCAATATACTGTTCCAATTTTGAGAAAACACTTCGAAGAGATACTTTGGCGTTCAAATTGAAACTAACGGCGAGATCTAAATAATTCTCGCCGTTAGTTAAAAGGAGGAGAAAATGTCCAATGTTAATGATATGATAGCAAAATTAAATCATGAAATGCTAGAGAAACTTGTAAATGAGATCAAAAATCGAGATGACGTTTCATTAATGGAATTTTATGTGACTTTAAAAAATGAAAAAGATTTGATTGATAAAAAAATGAAAATTATTAAAGAAGAATTCGCTAATCGACTTCATGAAAGAAAAGTTAATGAATTACTTGTTGAAACAGATCAATTTGGTGATTGGATTAGTAAATATCAAACCACCACTAGAAAAAATGTTGATTATACAGTAATGTATGAACGTCTTGGCCCTCATTTATATAATGAAATTGTTCAAGAAAACACAACTGATTTTTTAACTATTAGAAAAGCACCAAAAAAGAAAAATTCTAAAACTAAAAAGAAACCTGTAGAAAAAACAAATATATTTGATGTTATTCCACCTGGAAATTTAGCATAAGAGGTTTTTTAAAAATGGAATTGAAATGTTCTGAATGTGGAGGAAAAATTCAAATACTTGATACTCCACAAGGAAAAGTTTATCAATGTTTATCTTGCGGTAAACAAAAAATTATAAAAGAAACAAAAACAATTGATATGTCTGACGATCAGGAGATTCTTTATGGATAGAAGAAGAAAAGTAGTAATGGGACTTAGTGGAGGTATGGATTCCTCCACAATGTTAGCTTATCTTCTAAATATGGGTTATGAAGTATATTGTTTAAATTTCACTTATGGTTCGAAACATAACAAATATGAAATAAAATCTGCAGAATTAATTGCTGATCATTATAAAGTTCCATATAGATTAATTGATTTAACGGCAGCATTTGAAGGATTCAAATCAAATCTTCTTCTTTCTGGAGGCGAAATTCCTGAAGGACATTATACAGATGAAACTATGTCTAAAACTGTTGTACCAGGTCGAAATACTATTTTCGCATCAATAATGATG
Organism: Fidelibacterota bacterium; assembly: GCA_029931905.1. Lineage (GTDB taxonomy): Bacteria > Fidelibacterota > Fidelibacteria > Fidelibacterales > Fidelibacteraceae > TCS52. The sequence goes on along the minus strand of JAOZRH010000064.1, from coordinate 3,905 downwards.
GGATATGCTGAAAGTGTTGATGCTGGAAAAATTGCACTTGGTGTTCATCAAGGGGATCATGCGATCTACCCTGATTGTCGTCAAGATTATGTTAAAGCTTTGGACACATTAGTATATTTAGCATCAGATCGAAAAGTTGAAGTTATTGCACCATTTCTTGATACAGATAAAATAGGAATTTGTCGAGTTGGATTAGATTTAAATGTTCCTTATGAACTCACAAGAACTTGTTATAAAGATCAAGAAAAGAGTTGTGGAGTCTGTGGTTCTTGTAGAGAACGTTTAGAAGCATTTGAAGAAAACAATATAGATGATCCTATCCCATATGAAAATCAAGAGCAAGGTTTTCAAACTTTAGAAGGTGTGAATACTGCACTTGCTATTTTGAAAGATAAAATCACATCAGAAACAAATGTTGAAAGAATACTTAAATATTCGGAAGATATTAAAAAACTTGAAAAGCAAAAATTAAAATTACTAGATGATGAAAAAACTCAATTTAAATCATCTAGTACTGATTATGATAATTTTAATAGCAATCGTTTAAATCAAGAAAAAATCAAACTTGAAAACGAGTTGGTTAAAAAAACTAACCAACTCGATACTTGTAGAAAAGCAAAAAATCGAGAATTATTAAAAGTCGAAATTAATAAAATCAAAACTAAATTATTAGAAGTTGAAAAAATTATTGAAAAAAGAAGAAATATGTAAAATCAAAGGAGAAGAGATGATAAAAATCAAAGACAGCTTTTCTATAACAAAAGAATTTCATTTTGATGCAGCACATCGATTACATAATTTACCATATGATTCTTTATGTAAATCAATACATGGTCACAGATATAAAATATTAATAACAATTGAAGTTGAAAAATTAAATAACGAATCAATGGTTATAGATTTTACACATTTAAAAAGATTTCAAAATTATTTAGACGAAAATTTTGATCATTCAATAATTATTTCACATATGGATACAAATTTAGCAAAAGCAATAAATACAATGTATGAATATCAAAATCGTACTCAAATATTTAACTATCCTATGTCAACTGCAGAAAACATGAGCCTACATTTTTGTGAAAAAATTGAAGAACTCTTAAAATGTCATTTTGAGGAAATTTTTGATTATTTACTAATGATTAAAATTGATGTTTATGAAACTCCGAAAAACTGTGCTTCATATAAAAAAATATTTCAAAAAGAATTAGATTCTTTCGACGGTATTGAAGAACAAAAACCTGATTTTGATAAAATTCAATTTATTGAAGATCGAATAAAATTAATCATTAGAAATACAGTTGATCGTGATTATAATTTTAAAAATAGAGTGAAACAAATTTGTAAAGAATTTGTTTCGTCAAAAGAATATGCTTCAGAATTAGCTAATGTTATTAAAAATGAAACCAAAAAAACATTTTCTGATATATCATTCAATGTTAAAAAATTATTTAAAAAATAATACAACATTCAATGGAGGGCCATTTGGTCCTCCATTTTTTATTTTCAAATTTTATAAAGAAATAAATAAATCAAATAACTCAAAGGAGTTTGTTTTTTGTTTGATATTTTAAATTATCCACAGATTGAAAATCATTTAAGAAATATTAGTCAAATTTTTAAGATGACAAAGTCAGATGAAATTCAAATACATTGTCCGTTTTGTGATGACAGTACAAGACCAAATCACTCACATCATGGACATTTATATATTTCAACGACTCAAGCAGTCTTCAACTGCTTTAGATGTAATTCATCTGGAACTTTATTGAAATTACTAATAGAAACTAATTTTGAAGATCAAGAAATTTTACAACTATTATCAAAAAGAATTAAATATAATTTTAAAAAGGACTACTTTAGAACAAAAATTAAAAAAATCGATATTAGAAAAAATATCGATAATTACATTTTAGATATTATCAAAAACAATCTTGATTTCTTTTTATATTTCCAACAATATTTATTTTATAGATTAGGAGAAAATATAGACTTTAAAGAATTTTTGATAACGCCGGATTTTCTTTATAATCAACCTTGTTGTAATTTTTATAATATTGATGGTGAATTGATAATTTCTCGTTATATTAAACCTATATCCAAATATAGATTTAAATTAAACAATAAATCTTCAGGTTTATATTTTTTTCAAGAACCAGATTTTGACAAATACACAGACATTGTTCTAGCAGAAGGTCCATTCGATATTTTAAACTTATATTTATATAATTATCAATTTAGAAATAGTATTTTTTATTCGATTTCGGGAAAAAAATATTTGAGTACAATTGAACGTTTAATTTTTCAAGATTTATTAATCGGTGAATATAATTTTCATTTAATATTTGATAAAGATAATTTCTCATTTAAGAAAATATTGTATCATTCAAAAAAATTATGTGAGAATCTAAATGAAAATATTAAAGTTCAAGGATATCAACCTTTAATCGGGAAAGATACAGGTGATTATCCAGCAGTTTTGGAGGTTTAATTTTGGGATATTATTATGATTTTGGTGTAATAGCTGTAGGTCCTCTTAAAAGAAAAGAAAAATTTCTTCAAGAACTAAAATTTGAGAGACAAAAAGAAATTTTAGCTGAAGATAATTGGTTGGTTAATCATTTTCAAGAAAATTTTAAAGAAAAAATAGATGAAATCTCTGTTTGGGAGAGGGAAGAAAACGAATATGGTCATGTATATATCAAAGACAAAAAAACAAAGAAAGAAAAAATTATAATATTCTATTTAAAAGATTCTATGAAAAATATTGATGAGGGATCATTTAGATTTTTAAAAGATTTATGTAATCGTTTAGATTTTGGATATGGAATATGTGCCATTGGTGAAGAATGGGGTGATAAAATGCTTGATGATAATTTTGATTATTCTAAACAGACAGCAAAATATGTTGATCATGTGATTTACGCAGTACTATATCCAGTACAATATGTAGAATTAGATCTATAGGAGGAGAATAAGTGCAACAGCAAGAAATACCTGAAATGAAATTTACTAGAGAATATCTTCAAATAACAAAAACGGCAAAACCTCATGAAATCATCGCCGTTATTTGTCATCTACATCAAAAAGGTTTATATTTATCTGAATTTCGTAAAAATGATACTTTTGAACAAAAACACTTACTATTATTTTCTACGAATCCAGATAGAAAAATACAGATATCTATTAAAACTCATGAATATTCTTTTAAATCCACAATGTATTCAAATTCTTTAAATGTAAGTTATTTCACAAAAAATACATGGTTTACAATGAAAAATAGATTTGAATTAATAGATCCAATTGAGCATAAGTATAAAATTAGAAATCCTAATCAAATAGTTAACAAATTATCATTCTTTGAAGAAAACATTGATTTAATTACAAAATTAATAGATTTTGAAAAAAACACTATAAAAGGAGAAGATAGAATAGAATTTTCTATTAATTCAATATATAAAACTAAAAGATATTTACATTTATTAAATAATGATTCTTTTTTAAAAATTTCTAAATCAAATATTTCACAATTAAAAAAATTATTTCAAAAATTTAAAAATTTAAAATTAAAAAAACAAATTATGTCTGGTCCTATAAAACTTTCATTAGCTCTAAATAAAAACCCAACTATTTCTTTTGGACCATTTGTTTTGATGAAAACCTTTAAAATAGATAAGTATAAATACATAAATTTTACCCCAACAATTTTTGTAGCCAACATTATATGTAAAACAGATCTTTACGAAAAATTAAATGCTAACTTAAATAAAATGATGTTGGGAGAAATATAATGTCAACAAATTTTGAAGTTAATATAAATATTAATAATATTACCGGATTTGAATTGAAGGATATATATAATTATGGTAAATCTAAAATATGTTCTTGTAAAAAAATAAATGATG
>JAOZRH010000234.1 GCA_029931905.1 Fidelibacterota bacterium | reverse complement strand
ATTTTATCGTGTTCTGCCAATAAATCATCAAGGTTATTAGTATCAATAACTTTATGTCAGTCTTTTAATAACCAACTAGCAACACAATGTTTCCAGCTCTTCATTTTATTCTTTCAAACTTTCCAACCGTTCCCCTCGTAATAATTAAAAAACTTTTGAGGAAATATATTATCAGTTCATTTTTCATTAATACAATATTCAGTTATTTCTTCCAAAGTTGGATTTCATTTTCTTTTTTTTATTATATTTTTTTCTTCTTCTTTTACTTTATCTTTATCTTTTACTTTATCTTTTACTTTGGGGGTTTTAAAAATATCCCCCCCCCCTGTTTTTTTAGGTCTACCACCTAGTTTTCAAAACTCAGCTCACATCTTTCAATACTTTTGTCATCTTTTAACTTGATTTTCAATATTATCAATATCAAGTATAATTAAATTATAATAAGTTAAAATAATTCAATCTAAATTTTCATTATTTTTTATAAATAATGCTTTAATTAATTTTCCACAATCTTCATCTGATAATGTATTAAAAAGTTCTGAATATTTATAAGGTATTCTAATTATTTTTTGCTTCATAGTTTTTTTGGTTAAGTTGTTGTAATGCTTTTTTTAATTGTGATTTACGAAAAAAAGTCAGATTATTTACATCTTCAATAAAAGATAAATCATCATAATGTTCATAAATACCTGCAATTATTTCTGGTTTTGTCATTTTAAAAGGTTAAGTATTTTAATATTATATTGTTCTTTTTATTTTGTAAATGTTATAAAATAAGTATAGTCATCATCTATTTTTTTATAATCCTCTAATTTACTATAAGCTATTTTTTTATTAGTAGTATTATGTAAAACAAAAGTTTCTCCTGCTGGGTTCATCTTAATGATTTTGAATTGCATATAATTTTTTATTAAGTTATAAAATTAAAAGAGATATTATAATTGCAGGTATAATATCTCTTTTAATTCTAAAAGTTAATCTGCAATAACTTAAATTTTAGACCTATAATGTTTGGCGACCTAAATCAATTTATATTATTAATCTCATCTTGTAAACTATTTACATTTTACACATACCAATTAATGTTTTAATATTATTATGTTCTAAAAAAAGTTTTGTTTATACTATACGGTTAAACGGGTTTTTTAATAGTTTTTAATAAAAAAGTATTTACAATCGTTTACAAGTATGATAAAATGGCTTTACAAAATAAAAACAAAAAATGAAAATCCGACCACCTCCATAGATAAAAACTCTATATAAACGAAAAAATCGTTTATATCGTACTTTTTAATAATTTAACAAAAATACAATGCAAATATCAATCGCACGAATAGGAACAATATCAACTTTATGATTTATCATAATACTAGCAATATCTTTATAAACAAAAAAACCTCTCTAATAGAAAGGCTTGTTTGCTTTTAAAACCAAACAAAGTTGATCAAAAATATTATAACAATTAAAAACAAAAACACAATGGAAAAATTACAATTAACATCATCGGCAACTAAAAGAACTTTTTGAACAGTAATGTGAAATAAACTTTTAGATACATTTGAAAAAAATTCAATGAAAAATATCTTTAAAACAATCTGACTAACAACCACTGCTATTATTATCACTGCCACGATTACAATAGACGGTGCAGGTTCGTTTTTATTAGCAAAAGTAAGTATGAATAACTATTTTATATTAAAAGCTTTTACATCGTTTATATGTGTGTTCAAATATAAATCTATATGGAAATATTTATCATCAAAACTTGAACCTGTATTATATAAAGAAGTTTCTGAAGATAATCTTGAATGAATACCTCACAACGAGATCCTAGAACATTTATTCACTAACAAATCTTTTAAACAAGTTGATATTGTTTCTAAATTTAATATTCCAGTAAAAACTTTTACAGCCCTTGCTCAAAAATTTGAGGATCTGAAAATATTAAAACGAGGAGAAAATAATTCAAGAATATTAAACGAAGATATTACAAGACAAGAAATAGTAAATATAATCAAAAATAAAAATAATGCAGATGAACTTGAAGCAACTATTGCTAATTTATGAAACTGAAAATATTCATTTAAACCGTCTGCTAAAATCATTGAAGAAACAGTTGAACAACAAATTGAAAGGGAAAGATTACAACCTTGGACTTATAAAATACCTCAATTTTCTACAAAACGAATTAACCCCTAAACTAAAAGGAATAACCGTTGTAAAACGATATAAAAACCACCGTAAAACCAACCAATAAAAAAAGATAACCCACCACAAGATTATCTTTTTTTTGAAATTAACTTATCTTTACTTTAATCAATACAATCTTATTTGTCAAGTAATTTTAATCTATCTAATATTACTACTAATTCAGCTAGTGATATTTTTTTAGTAGGATCAAATTTTGTAATGATTTTTTTTGATAATGCTTTATTAGCTGATTTTGAATACCAAGTTTTATTATGAACTGTTTGTTTTTTTCTTTTTGTTGAAATAACTTTTTCTCATAAAAATTTCAATATTCATTTTGTTATTCATAAAGCAATCAAATTATCATCTTCATTTAATATTTTTATATCTTCCATACTGTCTATAAATCAGCATTCCATTAAACAAGCTAAAGGTTTTGTTTTATGTACAATTCATAATTGCCCCCACCTGTTTAAATACTCACTTTTAGAAGCTCGTATTTTAAAGCCTGTCGCATTTGAAAGTTCTTTTGATATATTAACCGTTAAATCTCTTGAAGTCGTGTCATCACCGTAATACCACCCCTCAACTCAATGTCATCATCAA
>JAOZRH010000063.1 GCA_029931905.1 Fidelibacterota bacterium | reverse complement strand
TTCATTTTCATCTGTAATCAGAGTTGAGCCAGAATATTTAATAATTTTATGTGGATAATCTTTTGTAAAATAAAAATAACTTGGTTGGGTTAGAGCATTTACTAACCAACTTGAGGCCTCTAATTTAAAAACATAACATTCCTTGTCGTAAACAGTCTGTGTTTCTTCTCGTGTTAATTCAAAATTATAATAAGTTTGTCTAAGTGGCACAAGCATTTTCATTTTTACTGGTTGGTTCATTAATAAGAGTTGATCAAATTCATCTGCAATATACATTATTAAAACCGATCCATGCATCAATATTCCATCTTCATCTATAATTTTAGTTTTGATGTTGCTATCGGTTTCTTTTTGATATTTTAGTAAAAATACTTCATTGCTTTTAGATACAATTTCTTTTCTACCGTTTCTTTTGTCTGTAATTGAAATTTCTAATAGTTCAAATGGATTTGTTTTAAACTTTGCCTTTTCATTGATAATGACATTGTTTTCTCCATCGATAAAAATAGCATCTTTATAAAAATAGTCGCCCTTTTGTGTTACTGTTCCAGTTGTTTCAAATTTCTCATTATCATCAGAAAAGATAGTGCCTACATACTTTTCGGCAAACAATGAACCAATGAAAATCATAACGATTATAAACTTATAAACTATATTTTTCAAAACATCTCCTATAATTTTTTTTTCTCTGCTTCCACATTTTCCCAACTTTCTAACTTCCAAAATCTCTTCTCCCATTTTCCAATTCTTCATTTTGACTTGTGTGCTTTGTGATTTCTTTGTGAAATTTGTGGTTTCCCTAATTCCTATTTCAACAGGCTCAATACAAAAGTATCAAATTCTATTCATCTATTCTATCGTAAATTAAATCGCCTGGCTGATGATTTAAAAATCGAGACAATATAAATTTTGCAGATACAACGCTAACACCAATTACACCAAATATTAAAATTAGTTGCATAATATTAAAATATCCAAGAATAATTTCAATTTCAAGCTGACGATTAAAAATTAGTTGAAGAAATATAAACGAAATAAACAGTGCGATTATTAGTGTTTTTATGATAAAATCAAAGATTATTTTTTGATAAATTGTTTTAATAGATTTTCTTGAGGCACCAAAAGCCAAAAGTAATCCTAACAATTTCCTAATTTTATGTAAATGGACATATAGAATATATACCACATAAATAGCTAAGAAAAATAGAATAATTATTATTATACTTATTCCTAATAAATTGGTTAGTGCTGCCACAGAATTATAATTCTCTAAATTTTCAATTGATTCTAAACTTAATTCATAACCAAAGGTCGTTAACAGATATTTTCTAAAGGCTACAATATTATTTAAATTATTTAATTGCGTAGATATTCCATTGTAAAAGGTCTTTTTGAATGAATTTTCAATTATATTCGTATCTCTTTCTTTTAGTGGATAATATCGGAATGCTTTCAGATTGTTCGTTTTTGTACTTACAACAGAAATTAATGAATCAAACGATGAAGAAACAAATTTTTCCCATTTAGAAATATCCTTTACATAACCAATTTTTAAAACGAATTGATTATTTGCTTCGATATTATATGGTTTTATTCGAATAGATAATGGGACAAATCCACACTCTTTTATACTGCTTATTAAATTGTTTTTAAATAATTCCGCCTCTTCTTTATTTGCATTTATGAAAATCTCTTTTTTATGTTCATAAATTAATTCTCGTTTCATCACAGCCCAATGAAAGCCCTGTGTACAAATAAAGGTGTTTTTATGTGGTAAAGCATCAGCAATTCCCAAAATTTGTATAGGAATTTTTCTGTCACCTTCTCGAATAAAGATAAAACTTGCATCTTTTTTATAATTATTTCTTTTAAGTAAATCGTAAGTTACAATTAATCCCATTTTGTTATTGTTTTCAAACATTTTTCCATTTAAATGCTCAGATATTTTTTCCAAAATAGAATTTTCTTTTATCGATTCATCTACACCAACAATTTCACCAAATGCCAAATCTTCTTTATCTAAATCATCGTTATTTAAAAAATTTAATCCAAAACGAGTTAATGCAAAGCTCTCTTGAATATTATATTGTTTCATAATTTCAGGGTCTGACAATTGCTTTTCTATTGCATAAATTTCGTAACTTAGCTGTCGTAATGGAGTTAAACTCAACCAATTGATGTATGGATCTTTCATCTTTTTTTCTAACTCATTTAAACTATGTTTCGAAACACCGATTGCCAATAGCCCAATTGTTAAAAAAGCTAACAAAACGAGAAAATATAAATTATTAAAGCGAATTTTAAAGTCCTTACTTTTATGTTTTTGCATAAAATTTATGAATGATGGCTGGTAATTTTTCGATTTTTTAAGTGGAACAGTATTTCTATCAATTGTTTTATTTGGCTCTTTTTGTATTGTGGGCGATTTTAATTTTTCGGTAATAGTAGTTTCTAAAACATCATAAAAATCGACATTATTAGCATTTTCATCAAGTTCCCAATTTTGTGAATCTGAAACTTCCTTTTTCCAAACTTTTTTGCCGTTAATTGTTTCTGAAACAAAGATATTACCATCATCAACAACCCCATTTTCACTTATGCAAATTATTCTGTCTGCATATTTTACAGCTAAATCTTTTTGATGTGTAACCACTAATGCAGAACTTTTTTGTTTAGATTTGTGAATAGATTCAACCATCCATTGAAAAATCTGATTAGCATTTAATTCGTCTAAATTTCCAGTTGGTTCGTCGGCAAACATTACCAAATATTCCGGTAAAGATGCTCTAATAAAGGCCAATCTCTGATTTTGACCACCCGATTGAATATTTGTTTTTTCATTCAATTTTGAGCTTGGCATATTCAATAATTGTACTTGTTTCTCTATATCTGAAAAAATATTTTTTTTATAAATTTTTTCTTCACGAAAGGATAATCGTTTATTTTGTTGAATAATTTTGGGTAAAATCAAATTTTTTCCGGCATTTAATTCGTCAAAAAACACCGATTCTTGAAACATAAAACTAAAATAATCACTTCGAACATGTGCAAGCGATTCTTCATTATTCCACAAATTTTGATATTCATAAGATTGATTGTTCTCTTGGTTGGGATAAAAATTTATTTGTGACCGTTCAAATTCGTCTTGTTGCGATCTTCTCATTAAACTTAGCGTTTCCAATAAAGTAGTTTTACCACAACCAGATTTTCCAAGAAAAACGACAAACTCATTTTTATAAATATTTAAATTAGGAATGTTTAATACGGTTTTTCCACCATATGATTGTGTAAAATTACGGATTGAAAATAATAGGTTTTTGTGTTTTTTCATAAATATTGTTCCCAAAACAAAAAACAATACGACAAATTTACAAAATATTATCGTATTGTTTTATTAATCTAAATTATAACCTTCTATTGTTGATTTTCAGAAATTATTTCATCCATTTCTGTTACAATTTTGTCAAATAATTTTAGTGTATGTTCAATAGCGTCTGGTTTTGACATATCAACTCCAGCTCCTTTTAAAAGCTCTATTGGATAATCAGAGCTTCCATTGTGTAACATATCCAAATAATTTTCAAGTACATTTGGTTCGCCATCTAAAACTTGTTGACTTAAATAAGTTGAAGCAGAAATACTTGTTGCATAAACATAGACATAGAATGCACGATAAAAATGTGGAATTCTACTCCAAGTTAATTCATATTTTTCATCTAAAGTTAAAACATCACCGTAAAATGTATCTAAAATATCCATATAAGCTTTACCTAAAGATTTTGCTGTTAATGGAATTCCTTGTTCTGCCATTTCGTGAGATTTCTTTTCAAATTCTGCAAATAAAACTTGAGTATAAAGTGTACCAGTAATATTATCTGCCCATTTATCCAAAAGTACCAATCTTTCTTGTTTATCTTTTGTGTTTTTTAATAGATATTGCATTAATAGATTTTCGTTAAATGTTGAAGCAACTTCAGCAACAAATAGTGAGTAATTTGCATAGTGATATGGCTGAGTTTTGTTTGTATAAAAACTATGCATTGAATGACCAAGCTCGTGAGTTAGTGTAAACATATTGTCGCGAGTATCATTATAATTTAACAACATATATGGATGTGTGTCATAAGTTCCCCAAGAATAAGCACCCGATCTTTTTCCTTTTGTTTCATATACATCAATCCATCTTGAGTTCAATGCTTTTTTTGCATCTTCTACATATTCTTTTCCTAATGGTTCTAAAGATTGAATTATTAAATCAGTTGCTTTATCGATTGGAAATTTTGCGTCAGATTCTTCTACTATTGGAATACTTGTGTCATAAAGATGTAGTGAATCAATACCTAAAACTTTCTTTCTTAATTCAAGATATTTTTGTAAAGGTTTTAAATATCTATGAGTTGTTTCAATCAAATTATCATAAACCTCTATAGGAATATTGTCGTTAGAAAGTGACATTTCTATTGCACTGTTATATCCTCTTGCTCTTGCAAAAAAAATATCTTTTTTTACAGAACCGTCATAAGTTGCTGCGCTTGTATTTTTAAATTTTTCATAAGTTGAATACATTCCTTCAAAGGCACCGCGACGAACTTTTTCATCTTTTGACAATAATAATTTTCTATATCTTGAATATGATAATTCCATTTCATTTCCATCTTCATCTTTAACTGTCGGAAATTGAATATCGGCCGTTGTAAGAGCTTCTCTTATTTTTGAAAAATTTCTGAAAACATTTCCAGACATTGCCAATAATTCTTCTTCGCGAGTTGATAAAATATGTTTTTTTTGTCTTAGGAAATCATCAAAATATTGTTTGTAAATTTTTAAACCATCTGTAGAATTTATATATTTGCTCAGTTTTTCTTCTGGAATATTTCTTAATTCAGGAGCAACAAAAGATGTGATTTGAGCATATTGAGAGTATAAAGAGCTAATTTTATCTGTTAGAGCTAAATTTTCTGAAATTCGTGTATCTTCATCTTTTTGTAAATAAGCATAAATTTGTAATTTGTCTAATTTTCTTTCTAATTTTTCTTGTTCTTTAAAACAAGTTAAAATATTTTTTCCAGATTTTTCTAAAGTTCCTTTAAACTTTTTTAAATCTGCAATATGCGATTTTACATATTCAAAATCTGCTTCCCAAGCATCTGCTGAATCGTAAATATCTTGCAAATTCCATTTATATTTCGTTTCAATATCTTAGCGAGTAGGCATTTTTGTGGTGGTTTTTTCTTTTTGACAAGATATTAAGGTAAACATCAATGTCAAAACAACCAATAAAATAAATAGTTTGTTTTTCATTCCTTTTTCTCCTTTTTACATTCCACGAAGTTTACAAATTATTTTAATTCTTTGCAACTAAATTTTTCTTGATGATTTGTCCTGTATTGCGGTATTTTTCTTCTTTAGATAAAAGAAAAAAATAGAAATTATTGTTGATTATATTTAATTTTTATCTAACGACCGAAGAAATCAATTTCAATTCAGACAACAAATTATATAATTTATCCAAAGGCCATTGAGTTGTAGAATCGCTTAATGCCTTATCGGGATCGTGGTGAACTTCCATAAATATCCCATCTGCTCCAGAAACAATTGATGATTTTGCAAGTTGTGGAACAAATTCTCTCATACCGTCTGTTTCATTTCCTTTTCCGCCAGGCAATTGCAATGAGTGTGTTGCATCAAAAATAACTGGCACATCAAATTTTTTCATTATTGGAATTGATCGCATATCTGAGACCAAATTATTGTATCCAAAAGAAGTTCCTCGTTCTGTAAGCATAATATCTTTTGCACCGAAATTTTTGCATTTGTCTACAATATTTTTCATATCCCAAGGTGCTAAAAATTGTCCTTTTTTAACATTTACAATTTTGCCAGTTTTACATGTAGCTTCAATTAAACTTGTTTGTCGAGATAAAAATGCAGGAATTTGAATTATATCCGCAACTTCTGCAATCGCCTCTGCTTGATGTGGTTCGTGTATATCCGTCAATATTGGAACATTAAATTTTGTTTTTACTTTTTGTAAGATGTCCATTCCCTTTTTTAATCCAACGCCTCTATATGAATTTATTGAACTGCGATTTGCCTTATCAAAAGATGCTTTAAATATAAATGGAATGTTTAAATCGTTAGTAATTTTTGCTATTTCTTCGGCCATATAAAGCGTGTGTTTTTCGCTTTCAATAACACAAGGTCCTAATATGAAAAATAGAGGGTGATTTTTCCCAACTTTAAAATTATTAATTTGTATTTCCATAACAATTACTCTTTTTTATTTGTATAATTTTTATTTTCTAAACTGGCTTTAACAAATTCTCTAAATAATGGATGCGCCCTGTCAACTCGTGATTTAAATTCTGGATGAAACTGAACTGCTAAATACCAAGGATGATTTTCTAATTCGAGAATTTCCACCAAATCTAATTTTTGATTAATTCCAGTGAATTTTATTCCTGCGTTTATTAATTGTTCTTTATAACTGTTATTTACTTCATATCTATGGCGATGTCGTTCGGAAATATTTATTTCTTGATATGCCGAAAAAGCCAAGGAATTCTGTGAAATTTTGCAATCATAAGCGCCAAGTCGCATAGTTCCTCCTTTTTGAACTATGTTTTTTTGGTCTAACATTAAATCTATTACTTTGTGTTTTGTATTGTCGGAAAATTCTGTGCTATTTGCATCTGTTAAATTAGCAACATTACGAGCATATTCAATTAATGCAATATGTAATCCAAGACAAATTCCAAAAAATGGAATTTTATTTGTTCTTGCAAAATTTGCAGCTGTTATTTTGCCCTCTATTCCTCTTTCGCCAAATCCTCCCGGAATTAATAATCCATCTATATTTTTAAGTAATTTAGCTATATTTTCTTTAGAATTTGATTCCAAATCTTCTGCATTTATCCAAACAATTTCTACTTTTGTATCGTTTTCTGCACCAGCATGAATTAAAGATTCTATTATACTTTTATAAGCATCTGGCAAACTTGCATATTTCCCAATTATAGCAATTTTTATATTTTCGGATGGATTTTTTATACTATTTACAAATTTTTTTAATTTATTAGTATTGATTTTTGCAACTTGATCTAATGCCATTTTATCTTTTATAACTTCAATTATATTTTGTTTGAATAGAATTAATGGTACTTCATAGATAGTTGATGCGTCATAAGCTTCAAAAACTGAATTTGTTTTAACATCACAAAATAAGGCGATTTTTTCTCTTATTTCATTGTTTAACATCTCTTTTTCTGTTCTGCAAACTAAAATTGATGGCCGCAACCCAATTTCTCTTAATTTCATTACAGAATGTTGAGTTGGTTTGGTTTTGATTTCTTCTGATGATGGAATATATGGCAATAATGTAACATGAATATTTAGATAATCGTTATCATCAAGAGTGCGTTCAAATTGCCTGATTGCCTCCAAAAATGCCAAACTTTCGATATCACCAACAGTACCACCGACCTCTGTAATTATAAAATCATAATGTTCGTCATTTAATATGCTTACAAATCTTTTTTTGATTTCGTCTGTAATGTGGGGAATTATTTGAACCGTTGCTCCAAGAAAATCTCCCCTTCTCTCTTGTTGAATAACTGTTTCGTAAATTTTCCCTGCTGTCGCATTGTTTTTTTGAGACATTTTTTCATCTAAAAATCTTTCGTAATGTCCCAAATCTAAATCGGTTTCTGCACCGTCATCTGTTACAAATACTTCGCCGTGTTGATATGGACTTAAGGTTCCCGGATCAACATTTAAATATGGATCAAATTTTTGTATTGTAACTTTATATCCGGCTTGTTTTAACAAATATCCAATTGATGAGGCTGTAATTCCCTTTCCTAATCCAGAAATTACTCCACCTGTGATAAAGATGAATTTTGTATCATTTACTTTTTTTGAATTTTTTAAACGATTAAAAATCTTTTTTAAACCTGTTGAATTTTCATTTTCCATTATTATTATTGCTCCATCAAACAATTATTTTCAAATTTTAAATATAAAGCCGAATTATTACAAAATTTATATCGCTCGAATATAATATTTTTATTAAGAATAGTAAACATTTTTAATTTTTTATATTAAGTAAATGGTGCGAGTAAGTGAGAGATGTTTTTTACTGCCGAGTTCACCGAGAAACACCGAGAGAATTTATATATTTATTATGTTTTTAGTAATTCTTAATTGATTTCGTGTATTTTTGTGTTTTTTCGTGGCTAATTTTTCACTTTTTTTGAAATAAGAAAATATATTCGTGTTTAAAAATATAGAATCCACCAACAAGAGAGCGATATTTCCAAAGTGATTTTTGATTTCTTTTTGCTGTTGTATCTTCAAAATTTTTCACTATTGTTGATTTTAATTTATATCCTCGTTTCATTGTTTCTTGCATAGTATAAAAACCGAGTGGAATCCATTCGCCATTTTCATATTTATCGCTAATCACAATTGCTAAGTATCTTCCTTTGTCTAAAATTGGCGTTGTTTTGTCAATTATTTTTCCAAATGAGTTTAAAAATTCGTCAATAGATTTTGCATTTGATAAATCATCTTTGTTGTCGCTAAATTTAATAATATCCCAATATGGCGGATGTAAAATAACAAATTGGACAGATTTAATTCCAATTTCTTTTAGAATATTTTCATAATTTAATTTTGTGCTGTCGGCTTCAATTAATTTTATTTTTACAGGATTAGTACTGTTATCTTTTTTTAAATTTGCTTCAGTTAATTCTATTGAAAGCTTTTGAATATCAACTCCAATTCCATTTCTACCAAGTCGTTTTGCTTCAATTAAAGTTGTGCCACTTCCAACAAATGGATCTAAAACCCATTCGCCTTTTTTGGTAAATCGTTTCAAGAATTGATTTGGAATTTGTGGAATAAAATTTCCCCAATATCCCGCAGAGTGTGCTCCTGAATTATCTCGTTTGTCTAAAATCCATAAACTATCAGTAATTATATCGTCATAAGATTTCCACTGATTTAAATTTATATCATTGATTTTTCCAGTACGAATTTCTGTCATTCCCTTCACTAATCTCTGAATATAATATTTCGTTCGCTCAATAGTTTTTGTCTCAATTATTTGATTTAATTCATTTTCTAAATAAATTTTATCGGTTTTAACATTGTTCTCTTTTGAATCAATTTCAAGTAAGTTAGATTTTTTAATATTATCTAATAATTTTTTAAGATTATGTTTGATTACAGAAAGTTCTGTTGAATTTAATGAATTGTTTAAAATTTCCAATATGTGGTTTGCTGTTATTTTCATTAGTTAAAATTACAATTAATTTGTTTTTTATAAAAGAGAAATATTTATTTTAAAGAGTTCTTTTTTTTAATTTATTAATTAGGTGAAAACAATGGGAAATAATTCAAAAATAACTTTGTCAATGTCTTTATATTCATTAAATTATGTGGAAAATAAATGGAGAATAATATATGGCTATTACAAAAGATACTTTCATCGAAGAGTTGGTAGAAAAAATTCCAGAATCAATTAGATACTTGAAAGAACAGGGAATTCGATGCATTATTTGTGGCGAACCAACTTGGGGAACTTTAGAAGATGCAGCAAAAGAGAAAAACTTTGACGATAAAGAAATAGAAAAATTTGTAAAAGATTTAAATGGATTTATAAAAAAATAGATGTTTATTAAATACACCAATTTATCTTTAAAATATGCTCAAAACGGTTTTAGATATAATAATTACACATATTTTTTAAAAGAAAAGTTTGGCGAGAGAGTTCAAAAAATTTCTATTGATGGTGGATTTACTTGTCCAAATAGAGATGGAAACAAAGGGGTTGGCGGGTGTATTTATTGCAATAACAAATCGTTTTCTCCGTTCATAAATTCATCTGATAATTTAATAAATTCACAAGTTGAAGCTGGAATTAAATATTTCAACAAATTGGGTGCCAAAAAATTTATAGCATATTTTCAAAGTCATACGAATACTTATGCTCCCGTCAAAGAATTGCGGAAAAAATATTTTGATGCAATAAATTTCCCAAATATTGTTGGATTAGCAATTTCCACTCGCCCCGATTGTTTGAGTGATGAAATTTTTGAATTGTTAAAAGAATTAAAAGATAAAACTTATGTGAATATAGAAATTGGTATTGAATCTGTTTATGACAAATCACTAAAGTGGATGAACAGAAAACACGATTATCAAACTACGGTAAGGGCAATTGAAAAATTAAATAAAATTGGCGTTGATGTTACAGGTCATATAATTTTAGGTTTGCCGACAGAGACAAATAAAGAAATGTTGGAAATGGCGAAAGAGTTAAATAAATTGCCAATGAAGTTTTTAAAAATTCATCACTTGCAAGTAATAAAAGATACGCCTTTGGCAAAAATACATAAAAACAAACCGATTAAATTGTTTGATTATAATGAATATTTAAAAATATTGTCAAATTTCATTTCTCATTTGAAATCTGAAATTATTTTACAACGAGTATTTTCGGATTCACCAATTGATTTATTAATTGATCCAATTTGGGATAAAAAATCTCCTGAAATTATTATGGATTTACAAAAAATTATGCGAGATAATGATTTATTTCAAGGGAAA
>JAOZRH010000233.1 GCA_029931905.1 Fidelibacterota bacterium | reverse complement strand
TTTGCCAATTCAAACTTTTATCAATTCTTACTTGAATTAAAGAAATTTATTTATCGCTTCTCCGTTTTATTTTGGACAGCTTTTTCAAACTCTGAAACCCATTCATCTAATTTGTTTTTCAATAACTCTTTTTTAGGGAGATATAATTGATATTCCGAAGCATATACATTTGAATTTTCTGGGAGAGTAAGTTTTACAATAGTACTATTTTTAGTTGGACACAGAAGAATTCCAATTGTAGGCTTTTCATCAGATAATTTTTCATAACGATCATAATAATTTACATACATCTGAAGTTGACCAAGATCCTGATGCGTTAATTTTTCTGTTTTAAGTTCAATAACCACAAAACATCTTAATAACCGAATATAAAAAACTAAATCAACAAAAAACTCATCATCTTCAATTAATATTCTTTTTTGGCGTGCTACAAATGAAAAGCCATTACCGAGTTCCAAGAGAAAATCTTGAATATGTTCAATTAGAGAAGATTCAAGTTCTTTTTCATAATAATGAGGTTTTCCTTCAAGCCCCAAAAATTCCAGACACATTGGATCTTTTATAATCTCAGTGGGAACTACAGGGATTTTTTCTGCTCTTGCAACAGCCATCACGCTTTCTTTATCATTACTCAAAAGTAACCGCTCAAAAAGTTGAGAATTAATTTGTCTTTCCAATTCTCTTCCATTCCAACAATTTTTTACAGTTTCCAATTCATAATACTCTCTTTTATCTTTATCAGAAATTGAAATTAGCTGTCGATATTGAAACCAGTTCAATTGTGACCGCAGTGCGGACGCAATTGAGAAAATGCGATAAAACTGTCTGCTTCTTTCTAATTGCCTTTTAGAAAAACCTGATCCAAACTCAGGTTCAATCTCATTTGCCAATTTTTTTATTAGAAAAGAACCATAATCTGCTCGCTCTTTACCTTTTTGTTCCTCATTAAAAATCCTTTCTCCCAATTTCCAATACATCTGAACACGATAAAACTCTACACTTTTGATTGCTTCAGTGCGAGCCGTTCCAATTATTATTTTTATATCTGATATAAAAGAATTTGATATTATTAGTTGTTTTTCTTTCATTTCTAACTCTCCAGATTTATTTTTAAACAAATGCTTTTTATGGAATTGAGATTTTTGTTTTCAAACTTCTTTTTCTTTTTTAATGTTATTCGAATTTAAACATTTTAAAATAAACCACAAAGTATTATTTATTAATATTTGTTATAATGTTTTGCCAATTCAAACTTTTATCAATTCTTACTTGAATTAAAGAAATTTATTTATCATATTAATAGAGTTTTACAGGAGATACGAAGTGAGTGATATTTTACAACTGATTATATGGACATTTATTCCGGGATTGGAATTGAGGTTTAGTATTCCCTATGGAATTACAGTTTTAGGAATGCCTTGGTTTGAAGTTGTAATTATTACATTTATTACAAATATTTTGTTAGGACCGATCGTTTATATTTTATTGAATCAATTTTTACATATTGTAATAAAAATCAAATTTTTTAACAATATTTATGAAAAATTTGTAATTCGTACACGAAAAAAAATCAGTGATAAAGTTGAAAAGTATGGAGAATTTGGTTTGGCATTATTTATTGGCATTCCACTTCCCGGATCTGGTGTTTATACTGGTGCATTAGCCGCATTCATACTTGGATTAGATTTCAAAAAATTTCTAATCGCTACAGTAATTGGCGTTTTTATCGCTGGAATTATTGTAACAATCGTATCTGTAACAGGTTTAGAATTATTTCAATTTATCCTAAAAACAAATCATTAAAATTAATTTAATTATTGTTTATTACATACTTTTTGAACTTAAACAATAACTTTAATAAGTAATTAATATTATTTAAAATATTGGAGAATAAAATGTTAACATTAGCAATACAAAAATCAGGAAGATTAAGCGAAGATTCATTAAAATTATTGAAAGATTGTGGAATTCATTTACAAAATGGAATTACTACTAAATTAAAATCAAAAGCTACAAATTTTCCACTTGAAATCCTTAAAATGCGAGATGATGATATTCCTGAATGTATAAATGATAATATTGCAGATATTGGAATTATAGGCGAAAATGAATTTTTAGAAAAGAAAAAGAAATTGAAAATTATTGAACGACTTGGATATTCAAAGTGTAGAATTTCAATCGCAGTGCCAAAAGATATGAAATATGATAATATTTATGATTTAGAAAATAAAAGTATCGCTACTTCATATCCAAATATTTTGAAGAAATTTCTAAAAAAAAATAATGTAAATGCAACTTTGCGAACAATTAGCGGATCAGTAGAAATTGCACCAAGTATCGGTCTTGCTGATGCCGTTTTTGATATTGTAAGTTCCGGTAGCACATTAATTAGTAACGGATTAAAAGAAGTTGAAATTGTAATGAATTCAGAAGCGATTCTTATTGCAAATCCAAAATTGGATAAAGATAAATTAGAATTATTAAATAAATTATTATTTAGAATCCGAGCTGTAAATAAAGCAAAAAATCGCAAATATATACTTTTGAATGCACCAAATAAATCAATTGATAAAATTTGCAATTTACTTCCCGGAATGAAAAGTCCAACCGTAATGCCACTTCTAAAAAATGATTGGAGTTCATTGCATTCTGTGATTGAAGAGGATGAATTTTGGGAAAATATTGAAAAATTAAAGCAATATGGTGCCGAAGGTATTTTGGTAATTCCTATTGAGAAAATGATAATATAATAATTACGAATTACAAATTACGAATTACAAATTACGAATTACAAATTACGAATTAC
>JAOZRH010000232.1 GCA_029931905.1 Fidelibacterota bacterium | reverse complement strand
AGAGCAATGCTTTATTTTTATACGATGTATAATAATGCTGCAAATGAAAATTTTTGGGATATTCAAAAGGAAACATTTCTAAAATGGCATTATCAAGATCCTGTAGATCAAAAAGAATATGATAGAACTTGGGCAATTGCAGCTCGCCAAAAAGATAAAGCAAATCCATTTGTTTTAGATTCAACTTTGGCAAGAAGAATGTGGTTTAATGGTGGAGAACCGATTGATACAAATGTTGTTGATGATAGTAGTTTAGTATTTATTAATGAATTTGATTATGATCAACCTGGAACAGATACTTTAGAATTTATTGAATTAGTTGGTAAAAAGGGTATGAGCTTATCAAGATATAAAATTGAATTATTCAATGGTAGTACAGGGACAATTTATAGAACAATTGATTTGACAGGACAGACCATTTCAACTTCTGGTGCTGACAGTTTAGATTTTTTTGTAGTTGGTTCTCCAAAAGTTGCTAATGTAGATTATTCGCCAGCATCAATGGAATCGAATGGTATTCAAAATGGTGCTCCTGATGGAATTCGTTTATTAAGAGATGATATCGTTGTTGATGAAATAGCTTATGAGGGAGCAATTGCAGAGTTTACCGTTGGTTCAGCAATAAGTGTATCAGAAGATGGTAGTTCTCCAAATCAATCAATTGGAAGAAATAATGAAAAATTTGATATGATACTTTCTGATCAAAATGAGGAGTTTGCAATTGGTGATCCGTCTCCGGGTGAAATAAATACATCACACGGTCAAGATTATTTGGCTGTAGGTATTGAATATGAAAAAACAATTACTCCAGAAGAATATCAATTATCGTTGTTTCCAAATCCTTTTAATAATGAATTGACAATACAAATTCCAGTTGCAAATAATGGAAATACAAAAGTTTCAATTTATAATATTCAAGGGCGAATGGTAGATAATTACAATTTGGGAAATATAAATATTGGATTGTATAATTTTCATTGGAATGCACAGAAATTTAGTAGTGGTTTATATATTATCAGGGTAGATAATGTGAATACAAGATATATAAATAAAGCACTTTTAATAAAATAATATAAATTATGAATAATATAATTGTTTAATTGGAGGGAAAATGAATAATAATATTTCAGCAAAAAAGGACTACAAAGATATTGTAGTAGCAATAGATGCGATGGGTGGAGATAAGGCTCCTAAAATCACCGTAAAAGGTGCATGTAAGGCAAGTTTAAATCATTCATTTAAAATAATTCTTGTAGGTGATGAAAAAATTATCAAAGAGTATTTAGAAAAGTATAAACATAATGCAGATAGAATAAAAATTGTTCATGCATCTGATCAGATAAAAATGGGAGATCATCCAAAGGATGTTTTAAGAAACCCAAATACATCAATTGGAATAGCTGCAAAAATTGTTGGAGATGGTGAAGCAGATGCGTTAATATCTGCAGGGAATACTGGTGCCGTAATTCTTGCTACAACAAAAAATATAGATAGAATTGTTGGGGTTAGAAAAACTGCATTGGCAACAATATATCCAACACATAATTCTCAAGGACGAGATGATATTTTTTCATTGATATTAGATGTTGGTGCAAATGTTCACAATACAGCTCATGAAATAATACATTTTGCGTTTATGGGAAACGCTTATGTTCAGGCAATTAAAGGAATTAAATCTCCAACGATTGGTTTGCTTAATATTGGTTCTGAAGAATACAAAGGTGGTGAAGTATTATCTAGAGCGTATAAAATTCTAAAATCAATTCCAAATATTAATTTTGTTGGAAATATCGAAGGGAATGACTTAATGAAAGGACTTGTTGATATTGTTGTAACAGAGGGCATTACTGGTAATATTGCCATTAAAACAGTGGAAGGTATGGCAGGTTCTATGAAAAAAGTTGGTAAAATGGCATTTAAACACAATATGCTTTGGAAAATGGGAATGGTAATGTTATCAGGTGGAATTAAAAAATTACAAGATGTAACAGATTTCGAAACTTATGGAGGTGCTCCAGTATTTGGATTTGAAAAGACGGTTATTAAGTGTCACGGTCGTTCAACAGAAAAATCAATTAATAATGCACTTGTTTTAGCTGCAAAGTCTGTACATGAAGATATGAGTGGAGAAATTTCCAGAGCAATCGCAAATTATGAACATCGTAGTGGATTGGAAGAAATGGGACGAGAAGTTAATTATTAACAATTTCATTGAGATAATAAACATTTTATTTTATAATATTGAGTGAAATGGACATTGTTTTTTAGAAATACAAAATGGGATAAAATTATAACATAATAATTAAAAAATATTTGAATTTATTAATATAATATATTATATTAGCGGAATATAAAATAGAGGAAAAAATGAGAAATATTTGTGTAGTAGGTACGGGATATGTTGGTTTAGTTTCGGGAGCGGGTATAGCAGATTTTGGTAACAATGTTATTTGTGTAGATATTATAAAAGAAAAAATTGAAATGCTTAATAATGGTGAAATTCCTATTTATGAACCAGGTTTAAAAGAACTTGTAGATAGTAATGTAAAAGCGGGACGATTAAAATTTTCAACTGATATAGAAGAATCCATAAAAAATTCAGAAGTAATTATTTCTGCAGTAGGAACTCCTCCTGGTGAAGGTGGTGAAGCAGATTTGAGAGCTGTTTGGGCTGTTGCTACTAAATTTGCAAAAAATTTAAATAGTTATAAAATATTTGTAAATAAATCTACAGTACCTATTGGAACTGGTAAAAAAACTTACGAATTGATTGAGAAAGAAAAAGAGAATGATGTTGATTTTGATGTAG
>JAOZRH010000062.1 GCA_029931905.1 Fidelibacterota bacterium | reverse complement strand
ATATTTTAAATTATACTTTTTATAATACAAATTCAACTATTTTTATTCTTTTTTTAAATACGAAATTAATGCAATTATAAATTTATTTCTGTAAATTATTAACCACAAGGGACACAAGGAAACCACAATGAACACAAAGGATATTTTATATAAATTTCGATAGAAATTTGTTATATTTGGTAAGAATGCCCATCTTTCATAATCTCAACAGCCGTCAAAATATCATCAGGAATTGGTGCAGTTAGTTTCATTTCTTCGTTTGTCGTTGGATGAGTAAATTCCATTTGATAACTGTGTAATGCTTGTCGATGAATTGTATCCATCACATCAATAGCAATTTTTCTATGTCTTGGAATTAATGTTTTAAAGCGTTTAATTTTTCCACCATAATCTATATCACCGAGAACAGGATGATTTATATCTGAAAAATGAACACGAATTTGATGAGTTCTACCAGTAATAATCCGTATTTTTACTAAACTCATAAAATCATATTCTTCCAATACCTCGTAATGTGTCTCGGCATATTTACCCTTATTTTTTGAATTCTCAGAAACCACGACATATTTTTGTCTATTTTTACTACTTCTTCCAATATGTGTAATTATTTTTCCCGACTTATTTTTAAATTTTCCCCAAACTAAAGCAAGATAATATTTCTTTATTTCTCTTTTTTCAAATTTCTTTGCCATTAAATTATGAGCAATATTATTCTTTGCTGCGATAATAAGTCCTGAAGTATCCTTATCCAATCTATGAACAATTCCTGGACGATATTCTCCACCAACATTAGATAAAGTTGTGCAATGATGAGCCAGTCCGTTTACTAAAGTTCCAGTACGATTTCCTATTCCGGGATGAACAACCAAATTTGGCGGTTTATTTATTACAATAATATCATCATCTTCATAAATAAATTCTAATGGAATATTTTCTGGTTCCACTTGCAATCTCTTTAATCGTGGAATATTTACAGTAATAACATCGTCTATTTTTATTTTGGTAGAATGTTTTTTAACAATTTTATCGTTTATTAAAATCAAATCTCGTTCAATTAATTCTTGAACTTTTGAACGCGAAACTCCGCCAATCTGCGAAGTAATGAATGCATCGACACGCATTAACTTCGCTTTTTTAGGCACAACTATTTTATATATTTGAGTTTCTAAAGATTCTTGATAGAGTAAATTATTTAAATTCATTTATTTTAACACTTTTTTATTGTTTTAATTATTTTCATATAATATTTTCTGGTTTAAGATAGATTAAAAACGCTTAATAAACAAATATTAAGCGTTTCTTATTTAAATGATTCTATGTAAAAATCATTATTTATCTTCTATTTCTATCTCTAGAAAAACTTTTCTTTTTTTCTTCAAATCCTTCAGGCTTATCAGTTAATCGTTTTAAACTTAATTTTAATTTTCCACGATCTATATCAAATAATTTTACTTGTACTTTATCACCAGATTTTACAACATCAGAAACTTTTTCAACTCGTTCCCATTTCAATTCAGAAATATGAACTAATCCTTCAACTCCCGGTAATATTTCTACAAAAGCACCAAAATCAAGAATATTTTTTACTACACCATCATAAGTTTTCCCAACTTCAGGTTCTTCAATGATTGATAAAATAATATCTTCCGCTTCTTTTGCCGCAACACTATCGTTAGAAAATATGTTTACCATTCCATTATTTTCATCTTGGTCTATATCAATTTGAACACCAGTTTTTGCAACAATTTCTTTTATCATTTTACCGGATGGACCAATAATCGCACCAATTTTGTCCACAGGAACTTTAATTGATTTAATTCTTGGAGCATATTCATTTAATTCTTCGTTTGGTTTGGTCATTGTTTCTTTCATTTTATTTAGAATATGTAATCTTCCCTCACGAGCTTGATTTAGAGCTGCCTCCATTCTCTCAAAAGACAATCCTCTAATTTTCAAATCCATCTGAATAGCAGTAATTCCATCTTCAGTTCCGGTAACTTTAAAATCCATATCACCATAGTGATCTTCTTCGCCCAAAATATCAGACAATACAACAAAATCATTTTCATCAGCAACCATACCCATTGCAATTCCACTTACCATCTTTTTAATTTTTACACCAGCATCCATCAAAGATAAACATCCACCACAAACAGATGCCATTGATGATGAACCGTTTGATTCGAAAATTTCACTCACTACACGAATTGTATATGGAAAATCTTCCTTCTTAGGAACCATATATTTCAATGATCTTTCTGCTAAATTTCCGTGTCCGATTTCTCTACGACTTACACTAAACTTCATTCTTGCTTCGCCAGTTGCAAATGGTGGAAAATTATATTGTAACATATAATGTTTATCTTCAGTTCCATCAATATTATCTAACATCTGCATATCTTTTGTAGAACCTAATGTTGTAACTACAAGTGCCTGTGTTTCTCCACGAGTAAATAGTGCAGAACCATGAGTTCTTGGCAATACAGAAACTTCTGAAGTAATTTTACGAATTTCATTTGGCTTTCTACCATCAATTCTAATTTTTTCTTTTAAAATTCTTGTTCTAACTTTTTCTTTAATTATATTGCTTACAATATTTTTTATTTCATTTTTTTTCTCATCATATTCATCACCATATTTTTCTTCCAATTCAACAAATATTTTTTGAGTTAATTCACCTCGTTCAACTTTATTGTCATTTTGAATTAATTCATTAATCTTGCTTTCTACAATATCAAGAACTTCTTTATTTAATTCATCATTTTCAACAACTTCTGGTTTTTCTCTCTTCTCTGGATTAACTTCGGCAACAAATTCTTCTTGTAATTCAATTGTTTCAATTATTGAAGAGTGAGCTTTTTTCATTATTTCTATAAAATCTTTTTCAGAAATTTCGTTCGCTTCACCTTCAACCATATTAATAGAATCTTTTGAACCCGCGATTATCATTTCTATATCACCATTTTCAATTTCATCATAAATAGGATTCACAATCAATTCACCATCTTTTCTTCCTATTCTTACCGTAGAAACCGGACCATCAAATGGAATATTAGAAATTGACAATGCCGTTGTAGAAGCAATTGCACCTAAAATATCAGGCTGATTAATACCATCATAAGATAAAACACTAACCATAACCTGTGTTTCATAATACCAATTTTTTGGTAAAAGAGGGCGAATTTGTCTATCAATTAATCTTGCACTCAAAACTTCTCTTTCTGAAGGTCTTCCTTCTCTTTTAATAAATCCACCCGGAATTTTTCCTCCGGCATAAAATTTCTCTCTATAATCCACAGATAAAGGAACAAAATCAGCGCCTTCTCTCATCTTGTTATCTGCAACCACTGTTGCCATTACTACTGTATCACCCATTTGAACCAGAACCGCACCATCAGCTTGTTTTGCCATTCTTCCAGTTTCAAGTGAAATCATTTTCCCATTAATTTCTTTTTGCTTTTTTATCAAAATTTCTCCTTTTTTAAAGCATTCGTAAAACTATTATAAATAATTCTACTTATTCTATTTTCTTATACCTAATCTTTTAATTAATTCCGCATATTTAACTTGTCCATTTTGTTTCAATGAATATCTCAATAATCTTTTTCTTTTACCAATTAAAATTGATAAAGATCTACGATTATGATTATCTTTTTTATTCATTTTTAAATGTGCAGATAAATCTTTTATGCGTTGTGTTAACATTGCAATTTGAACTTCTGGGGCACCTGTATCACCAGCTTTTTTTCCAAATTCTTTTACCATTTCTTCTTTTTGTGTCTTAGTTAATGTTGTCATTTTATCTCCTTTGTTTTTATAAAAAATCTTTATTGTATAATAATTATTTATACATTCAAAATTCTTTAATTATTTTTGTGAAAAAAATATTCCTCACATTTTTTCTTATCATTTTTTAATTGTTCAATCAATTTTTCTTCATTTTCAAATTTCTTTTCATCTCGTAACCAAGAATGGAATTTTACAGCTACATCACTATCAATATTTTTAATATCACCATCAATAATATGAACCTCAATCGAAAGCTCTTTACCATTAAATGTTGGATTATAACCAATATTACACATTCCATTATAAACAATATTATTGATAGATACTTCAACAATATATGCCCCAATTTTTGGAATAATTTTTCTTGATGATGTTTGTTCTAAATTTATCGTAGGAAACCCTAAATTCCTTCCTCTTTGTTTTCCTGAAATAACCTTACCGTTCAAAATAAAATTTCTTCCAAGAATATTATTCACTTTTTCTATCTCACCGGTGGCTAAAAGGCTCCTTAGATTAGTGCTGTTTATATTATAATCATTATTTTTAATTTTTTCAACAACTTTAATTTCAAATTCATTGATTTTACTTAATTTTCTCAATAATTTTCCATCACCATCATTATTTTTACCAAAAGTATGAGAATAACCTAAAACTATTTCCTTTACATCAATATATTTCATTAACATATTTTCAATAAAATCTTTGGAAGATATTTCAGCAAACTCCTTATTAAATTTCTGTATTACCAACATATCAAGCTTTGTATTTGAAAATATTTTTTTCTTCTCTTCTATTGTTGTAATCAACTTTACATCATTATTGTCATTTGCAAAATATTCCTTAGACGACGGATTAAATGTTATTAAAATACTTTTTACATTTAACCTTTTCGACTCTTCCAACAAAGAATTTATGACCTCTTTATGTCCCAAATGGATTCCATCAAAATTTCCAACAGTAACAACGGCCGGAATTTTATTTTTTATATTATTTATATTGTTAATGATTTCCATTCTTCCACAAACTCTTCTATTTGATAACTATTATCTACTGAATATTCACCAATTTTATTTCTTATTAATTCTTTAGCATGTCCATAACATCCCAATTTTTCACCAATATCATTAGCTAAAACTCTAATGTAAGTTCCAGTGGAACATTCAATTTTTAATTCTAATATATTATTTAAATAACTTATGATTTCAATATCATAAATATTTATTTTTGTTGGTTTTCTTTCAATTTCAACTCCATTTCTAGCCAACTTATATAATCTCTTTCCATCGACTTTTTTTGCTGAAAACATTGGAGGAATTTGTTGAATTTCACCAACAAACGAATCTATAACATTTTGAATTTCTGTTATTGAATATTCTGGGATAATACTACTTTTTTTGGTTATTTTTCCAGTTCTATCCATAGTATCAGTAGCACTACCTAACAAAATATCAACCACATATTCTTTTTTTGCATTTTTATGACTATCTAATTTTTTTGTATGTTTCCCAAATCCCAAAATAAGTAATCCTGTTGCAAATGGATCCAAAGTACCCGCATGACCAACCTTTTTAATTTTTGTAATACTTCTCATTTTTTTTACAACATCAAATGAAGTCCAATCCATTGGTTTATTTACCGGAAGGGTTATACCAATTATTTGACTATTTAATATCTCGCAATAATCTTTTAATTTTTTCTGCTTTATTATACGACTCATCTTTTTTTATTGTTATTTCTGGAATATTTCTCAATGCTAAATTATCAGAAATTGCTTTTTTTATCTGTTTTCTATTTTTAATTATTGCATTAAAACATTCTTCTTGTTCAATATCATTTTGCACATTTAAAATACTTATAAAAATTTTAACATTTCTTAAATCTGGTGAAATATCAACTTTCGTTATAGTTACCAACGAATTACCACATTTTTTTAATGCATTTATAATAAAATATTCACTAACAACACGCTTGATTTCTTCACTTATTTTTTTTTGTCTAATATTCATTTTTTATCTATTTTTTAACTTTCTTTTTATTGCTTTTTCAACGAAACATTCTATAATATCATCTGTTCTAATATCATTAAATCCATCAATAACTATTCCGCATTCATAACCTTCAGCAACTTCTTTTACATCATTTTTAAATCTTTTTAAACTTGATAAATAACCTGAAAAAACATTTTTTCCATCTCTTAAAATATTTATTTGAGAATTTTTTGTCATTTTTCCTGAAAGAACAAAACAACCCGCAATATCACCAAGACGAGATATTTTAATAATATCACGAACCTCTGCTCTACCAACTTCTTGATGAAATCTCTCTGGTTCTAACATTCCTTCTAAAGCTAATCCAATTTCCTCGATAGCATCATAAATAATTGTATAATTTCTAATTTCAACATTTAATTCACTTGATAAATTATTCGCTTGAGAAGTAGCATTTACATGAAATCCAATTATAATTGCATTCGAAGCAGATGCCAAGTTAATATCAGTTTCAGTTATCATTCCTACACCTTTATATACAATATTAACCGCAACTTCTTTTGTTGATAATTTCATAAAAGAATCCGCAATAGCTTCAATTGACCCATCAGAATCACCCTTAATTATTATTGCAAGCTCTTTTGTTTTTCCTTCTGCTATTTGTTTTCCTATTTCATCAAGAGTAATTATTGATTGAACTCTAAATTCTTGTTCTCTATGAATTCTTTGTCTTTCGTTTGCAATTCTTCTTACAGCTTTGTCATCTGATAAACAAATAAAATTATCACCAGCTTGAGGAACATTATCAAAACCTTGAACTTGAACGGAATCACTTGGATATGCACATTTAATGCGTTCATTCTTATCATTAATCATAGCCCTAACTCGACCAGAAGCACGACCACAAATAAATGAATCGCCAATTTTTAGTGTTCCTTGTTTTATTAACACTGTTGCAATTGCACCTAAGCCTTTATTTAAATTAGATTCAACAACATTTCCCTTTGCATTCCCTTCTTTTGTAGCTTTCAATTCTAAAATCTCAGATTCTAAAATAATCGCCTCCAACAACTTATCAATATTAGTTCCCATTTTGGCAGAAACTTCTACCGATTGTATTTTTCCACCCCAATCTTCAACCAATATTCTATTGTCAGCAAGTTCTCTTTTGACTTTGTCAATATCAGCATTTGGTCTATCTATTTTATTAATAGCAATAATAATTGAAACACCAGATGCTTCTGCATGACTTATCGCTTCTTTTGTCTGTGGCATTACCCCATCATCGGCAGCCACAACAATTATTGCAATATCTGTTATCTGTGCACCTCTTGCTCGCATAGCTGTAAAGGCTTCATGTCCAGGAGTATCAATAAAAGTTATTTTCTTCCCATTGTCTAATTTAACTTGATAAGCTCCAATATGTTGTGTAATTCCACCAGATTCTTTATCTACAACATTTGCATTTCTGATATAATCTAAAATTGAAGTTTTACCATGATCAACATGTCCCATTACCGAAACTATTGGAGCTCTTTCCTCCAAATTTACTGCATCGTTCTCTTCTTCTTCAATTACTTCTTCAGTATATTCTTCTATTTTTTTTGCTTCAAACTCAAATTCAGAACATAACAACTCAATTGTATCCCAATCTAATCTCTGGTTAATTGAAACCATCATTCCAATTTCCATACATCTTGTAATAACTTCGTTTGCAGTAACATCCAATCTTTTACTTAAATCATCTACACTAATAAATTCTGTCAATTCAACAATATTATTATCTTCTTCTATGAAAACTTCATTGTCTTTTTTTCTTCTCTTTTTCTTCTTCGATTTACTACCATCTATATTTGCTAGCGTTGCTTTCAAATTTTTATCTACAGCATCTTGATCAACTGTCTTTTTGTATTTTTTCTGTTTCCCTTTAGTTTTCTCATTTTGTTTTACTTCGTCTTTATTCTTTTTTTTGTTTTTTAATTTTTTAAGACGAGATTCTAAAGGTGAAACTACAACTCTTTTACTTGTTCGCTTGTGTTTTTCCTTCAACTTTTTAAGTTTTTCAGTTAATTTATTTTCTTGAATTTCTTTTTCTGTTTTATTAACCTTTTCTTTTTTTGGTGATTCCACTTTTTCTTTCTTTGATCTTTCTTCTTCTTCTAATATTTTTTTGGCTTCAGCTTCGGCTTTTATTCTCTTTTCTATCTCTACTTTTTCTCTTTCAGCTTTTTTTTCTTCTTCTAATTTCTTTTTGGTTTCAAGTTCTTCATCACTTTGCAATTCTTTAATTCGTGCTGCTTCTGCTTTATCTCTCGCCGCATCTTCTTGCATTCTTTTTTTGTCTTCAGTTGCCTCTTTATCCTGTAAAGTAGTTGTATAGCTCGTATCTATGTTTATATTTTTTGAATTATTTTTGATATTATCACCAAACTTATCCAAAACAATTTTAATAACTTCTTCATCTAATGGCTTATTAATTGAAGTTTTAATATTAACCGATTTTAAATATGCAATTATATCTTTATGAGATATATTTAATTGTTTTGCTATTTGAAATATTTTTATTCTTTTTTTAACAATGGTATTTGGCATTAAAATGCTCCCGTTTTCTAATTTATATTACTTGATTTTCATCAAGATCCAATTCCTGTTCCTTTTCTTCTCTTTTATTTTCTAATGCCTTCTGTATTATTAATTCTAATTTTTCAAATGTCTTTTCGCCAATTCCCTTAATATTTAATAATTTTTCAGTATCAGCATTTAAAAAATCAGCAACAGTTTCAATTTCTTCATTTTGAAGAGCTTTTACCTGACCTTCACTAATTCCTTCAATATCTTCAATAAATATATCATCACCTTCTAAACGATTATATTCTGATTGACGAATTGCATCTATTTCATAACCAGTTACTCGTGATGTTAAATTAATATTTACACCACCAGATCCAATAGCAGTAGCAATTTCTTCATCCTCAAAAACAGCTAAAGCATATTTTCGTTCTTCATCAATTTCAATAAACGATGGCTTAGCAGGAGATAATGCTCTAGATATTAACAATTCTGATTCAATACTGTAATTAATAATATCAATATTTTCGCCACCTACTTCATTAACAATCGTTTTAATTCTATTTCCCTTGATTCCAACACAAGCTCCAACTGGATCAATTCGTTTATCATTTGTTGTTACAACTATTTTACTTCTTCGTCCGGGTATTCTAGCAATTGTTTTTATTTCAACAATACCATCATATATTTCCGGCACTTCTAACTCGAAAAGTCTCCTTAGAAACAATTCATCTGATCTCGAAATAATAATCTCTGGTCCCTTCCCACTCATTTGAACATCTTTAATCACTGCTTTTATTGTATAACCACGATGATATCTTTCTGTTGGAATTTGTTCGTTTCTTGGCATTTTAAGTTCGATTTTATCATTATTAATAAATACTGCACCATTTCTTCTTGCTTGGTGAATATTACCGACAACAATTTCTCCAATACGCTTTTGATATTCACTAAAAACTTGTTCTCTTTCAATTTCAATAATTCTTTGACTCAATATTTGTTTAGCCGCAGAAATTGATCTTCTTCCAAAAATAGATGGGTCAATTATTCTTACAACAATTTCTCCAACTTCCACTTCTTCAGAATCTGGCATTTTTTTCGCATCAGTAAGCGATATTTGTGCAACTTCGTCATCCATATCATCATCTGATACAACTTCAAGTTCTTGATATATTTCTATTTCACCCATTTTCGTATTAACAATGATATCAAAATTATCAACATCACCGTATTTTCTTTTTATCAATGACTCAATTACATTTTCAATGATACTGCCAACTTCTGCTCTAGGCATATTTTTTTCTTTTGCTAACTCTACAAATGCTTCAATAAGTTTTTTTTGATCCAAAACTATAACTCCTATTTACCATTTTAATTTTAATTTTGCATAATTAATTTCTTGATAATTTAACTCTATCATATTTTTTTGTTTATTGTTTTTCTCTATCAATATTTTTTCATCATCAGCTTTTATTATTTTCCCAATAATTGGTCTTTTTATATCTTTTCCTTTTACAAAAATTTTAACATCGCGATTAAGATTACGAATAAATTGATATGGCTTTGTCATTTTACTATATGTACCCGGCGATGTTACTTCATATCTATATTTCTCACCAATAATATTTTCAAATATTTCGCTTTTTGACAATGTCCGCGAAAACTCAGTCAATTCCTCCAATGTTATACCATCTATTTTATCAACAATAATTCTTATATTATTAATATTACTATCAACAACAATCTCATCAATAAGAATATTTTTTTCTTCAGCTATTTTTGCTGTTATTTCTTTAATTTTCTCCAACATACATCCCTTATACAACGAAAGTGGGATAACTCCCACTTTCAGCACATAATATATAAATTATTTTTAAAAAAACAAATGTTTTATTATTTATTATTATTCATTTCCAATGTTATTTTAAATGATTCAATCTTTTCATTTTGTAAATCACTTAATTTTTCTATTTTTTCAGCTTGAATAATTAGTTTATTAACTATTTCATATTCTTCAGCATTTATAAAACAATCAATTGATTTTATAATATATTGACCTTTTTTGAATCCCAATGGAGTTATTTCAAATGCTTTTTTATAATTATTACCCGCCTCAACAAACTTTTTATCATCTTCATATATTTTTGCCAAAGCAGTATAAGTTGCACCATTTACTACAGCATTATTGCAATCATTATCTAAATATTCTTCAAAATATTCAATTGCTTTATCAAACTCTTTTTGTCTATAACTGATATACCCCAAATAATAAGATGTTAACTTACCATACTTTGTCTTTG
>JAOZRH010000061.1:6072-10648 GCA_029931905.1 Fidelibacterota bacterium | reverse complement strand
ATTTCTCTTTTGCCATTTCTATTTCTCCCTATATTTTTCCATATATTTTTTCTAATATTTTATCTTCTATAGATTTTGGAATCTGTTCATATTTATCAGATTGCATATTAAATATTGATCTACCTTGTGTTATAGATCTTAAATCTGTAGAATATCCAAACATTGTAGAAAGTGGTACATTAGCTGTTACTACCTGAACATCATTTTTTGGATTAATACCTTGTATATTTCCCCTACGAGATGATATATCACCCATCACATCACCCAAATATTGTTCAGGAACTGTAACTTCAAGTGACATAATTGGTTCTAATAATATTGGGTTTGCTTTTTTAATCGCCTCTTTCGCTGCCAATGAACCAGCTATTTTAAAAGCCATTTCAGAAGAATCAACTTCATGATAAGAACCATCTGTTAATTCTACAGCAACATCTTGTACTTCATATCCAGCTAGTACACCAGATTTACATACCTCTTGAATACCTTTATCTACAGACGATATATATTCTTTAGGAATAGCACCACCTTTTATCTTGCTTACAAAACTATATCCAGCACCTCTTTTATTTGGCATTACTGTCATTACAACATGAGCAAATTGACCTTTTCCACCTGTTTGCTTAACAAATTTCTTATTGATATCAACTTTCTTAGTAATTGCCTCTTTATATGCAACTTGTGGATTCCCAACATGTGCATTAACATTGAATTCTCTTTTTAATCTATCAACGATAATCTCTAAATGCAATTCTCCCATTCCCCAAATAACTGTCTGACCAGTATCAGAATTGGTTTTAATTACAAAAGTTGGATCTTCGTCTGACAGTTTAATCAACCCTTCAAATAATGCTTCTTGATCTGCTTTACTTGCGGGTTCAATAGCTACACTAATTACTGGATCAGGAAAAACCATTTTTTCTAAAATAACATCATTGTTTTTTTCTGTCAATGTATTACCAGTCTGTGTATTTTTTAAACCAATTACAGCAACAATATCACCAACAGGTGCCATATCTAAATCTTCTCGTTTATTTGCATGCATTCTAAGAATACGCGATATTCTTTCTTTTTTATTTGTAATTGTATTATATACATATTCTCCAGATTTTAAAACTCCGGAATAAATTCTTAAATAAGTTAATTTTCCGACAAACGGATCTGTCATAATTTTAAAAGCCAAGGCAACTAATGGTTGATTGACATCTGGTATAATTTGAACACTTTTTTCTGTTTTAAGTTCGGTTCCATATAATTTTTTTACATCTAATGGAGACGGTAAATAATTAATAATAGCATTCAATACTTCTTGAATCCCTTTATTTTTAAAAGCTGATCCAGCTATAACAGGAATAATATCCCCTTTTATTGTGCCTTCTCGAAGTGCACTAATTATTTCTTCAGCCTCTAATTTTTCTCCATTAAGATACTTTTCCAGCAATTCATCATTATATGAAGCTACTTCTTCTAATAAATGATAACGATGCTTTTCAACAATTCCAGCCATATCTTTTGGAATATCACCATATTCAAACTCTGCACCATGTGACTCATTATTATACAAAATCGATCTCATATTAATTAAATCTACAATACCAGTAAATAATTCGCCAGATCCAATTGGTAAAAATATAGGCAAAGGATTTGATTTTAATCTTTCCCTTATCATGTTAACAACATAATAAAAATCAGCACCAGTTCTATCCATTTTATTTACAAAAGCAATCCTTGGAACACCATATTTATTAGCTTGTCTCCATACAGTCTCGGATTGTGGTTCAACACCTCCAACACCGCAAAAAATTGCTACTGCACCGTCTAACACTCTTAATGAACGCTCAACTTCTGCTGTAAAATCTACATGTCCCGGTGTATCAATAATATTAATACGATTTCCACTCCAGTTACATGATGTAGCCGCAGATGTAATTGTTATTCCACGCTCTCTTTCTTGTTTCATCCAATCCATAACAGCATTACCGTCATGCACTTCGCCAATACGATGTGAACGCCCAGTGTAATATAAGATTCTTTCGGTCGTAGTCGTCTTGCCAGCATCAATATGTGCCATTATTCCAATATTACGAAGTTTTGATAAGTTTGTTAATTTCATTTTCTATTTTTTATCCAAATTGAGCAAACGCTTTATTTGCTTCTGCCATTCTATGTACATCATTTTTCTTTTTAATTGCATTGCCTTCATTTTTTGAAGCTTCTATCATTTCATTTGATAGTTTTTCCGCCATACTATTACCTTTTCTTGCCTTTGCATATAAAATAATCCAACGCATTGCTAATGCATATCTTCTATTATGACGAACTTCAATCGGTACTTGATAAGTTGCACCACCAATTCTTTTTGATTTAATCTCTAAAACAGGAGCAACATTATCTAATGCTTTTTGAAATAATTCAACACCATTTTGACCAGTTCTATCCTGTATTATATCTAAAGCCTTATAAATTATACCCTCAGCAACACCCTTTTTACCATCATTCATTAAATTATTAATAAATTTAGAAATAATTTTTGAATCATATTTCGGGTCTGATAAAATCTCTCTTTTTTGCGGTCTATTTCTTCTTGACATTTAAATTACATCCTTATTTAGGTTTCTTTGCACCATAACGCGATCTACTACTTTTTCTGTCAGCAACACCAGAAGTATCTAATGTTCCTCTAACAATATGGTATCTTACTCCAGGCAAATCCTTTACTCTACCACCCTCAATTAAAACAATGGAGTGTTCTTGTAAATTATGACCTTCACCAGGAATATAAGCACTAACTTCCAACCCACTTGTCAAGCGAATACGAGCAACTTTTCTTAAAGCTGAGTTAGGTTTCTTAGGTGTAGTTGTATATACACGAGTACAAACACCTCTTTTTTGAGGGCTACCACCAAGTGCTTTCACTTTTTTCTTCTTTTCTATTTTCTTTCTTTTCTTTCTGACCAATTGATTTATAGTTGGCATCTTTTCCTCTTTTTTATAATAGCTTATAAATATAGTATAGTATTTTGCTAGTTGCAACTTATTTTTTAATTATTTTAAATTATTATACCACTTGCTCTTGTTGAATTCCTTCGTTACTTTCATTTTTATCTTCTTTGAGAAAAATATTCATATTTTTCTTCTGTCCAGTACCTGCAGGAATTAATCGTCCCATAATAATATTTTCTTTCAATCCTTTAAGTTTATCTGTTTCTCCCATAACTGCAGCATCCGAAAGCACTCTTGTTGTTTCTTGAAATGATGCTGCTGAAATAAAACTTTCAGTATTTAACGATGCTCTCGTAATCCCTAACAAAATGTTGTCAAATGTCGCAGGGGTTGCATCTTCATACTTTGCTTTTTCACCTTCTCCAGAATTAGCTTTATTAATATCTTCTAATAAACATAATTCACCTTCTTTCAATTCTGTATCACCACTTTCAACAATAACAACTTTATCTTTTATACTATCGTTAATTTTTAAAACTTCTTGTCTATTAACCCTATCATCATGTAATAATTTTGTATTACCCGGATCTTTAATTGATACTTTTCTCAACATTTGTTTAACAATAACTTCAATATGCTTATCATTAATACTTACACCCTGCAATCTATACACATGTTGAATTTCATTAAGCAAATATTTTTGAACTTCAAAAATTCCGCTAATTTCCAAAATCTTTTTTGGTGATATCGAACCATCACAAAGTGGCTCACCAGCATGCACATAATCTTCGTTATGAACTAAAATGTGTTTTCCTGGTGGAATTCTGTATGTGTATATTTCTCCAAGCTCATTTTTCACTCTAAGAGTTTGTACACCTCTTGTAAGTTTATCAAATATTACATATCCATCAACTTCACTAACTATAGCCTCATTTTTTGGATTTCTTGCTTCAAACAACTCTGAAACTCGTGGTAATCCACCAGTAATATCATTACTCTTTATACTATCTTTTGACTGTTTTGCTAAAGTTTGTCCCTGAACAACACTTTCTCCATCTGATACAACAATAGAAGCTCTTTCAGGCATATTGATAGGTTTACCAATTATTTCTCCTTTTCCATCAATAATGGCAATACGAGCTGTTTTATCTCTATCTTTTGATGCAATTATCTGCCATTCCTTGTGTCCCAAAGAATCTGATACTTCTGCAAAAGTAACATTTTCAATAAAATCTATATATTTGACCTTTCCTTCATATCTAGATACTATATTATCGTTATATGCATCCCAATCATATAAAATAACTTCAGAAGTTACCGTCTCACCATCTTTAACATTTATTTTTGCTCCTTGTGGAACAGTATGTAAAATTAATTCTCTATTATTTTTATCAATAATTGCAATTTTACCATTTCTAGTCAATGCTATATCTAATTTTCCCTTAGAAACATTCAAATTATTTGTATATTTTACTATTCCATCATATCTTGCTTGTTGATGTGATTCTTCTATTCTACTACTACCAATTCCACCAATATGAAATGTTCTTAATGTTAACTGAGTACCCGGCTCACCAATTGATTGAGCAGCCACAATACCAATTGCTTCTCCAATATTTACTAAATTATTGGTAGC
>JAOZRH010000061.1:0-5972 GCA_029931905.1 Fidelibacterota bacterium | reverse complement strand
TTCTCTGATAACAACATCTTGAGCAACATCAACTAATCTACGAGTTAGATAACCAGCATCTGCAGTTTTTAGTGCTGTATCTGATAAACCTTTTCTAGCACCATGAGTAGAAATAAAATATTCAAGAACCGTCAAACCTTCTCTAAAATTTGAAATAATTGGAGTTTCAATAATTTCTCCAATCCCCCCACTTAATGCTTTTTGTGGTTTATTCATCAAACCACGCATTCCAGCTAATTGTTTAATTTGATCTTTAGATCCTCTAGCACCTGAATCAGAC
Source organism: Fidelibacterota bacterium (assembly GCA_029931905.1). GTDB lineage: Bacteria > Fidelibacterota > Fidelibacteria > Fidelibacterales > Fidelibacteraceae > TCS52. Next base: position 5,692 of record JAOZRH010000061.1, on the reverse strand, counting down.
ATTATGTATATAGAGTTAAAACCTTCATCATCTAATTGTAATTTCGCATCCATTGAGGCTTGTACTGCATCAGTAGTTTTTGACCATGCATCAATTATTTTATTATATCTTTCATTTTCTGTAATAACACCTTTTTTTCTCTTTGCATTAATTTTATCAACGATTTTTTGTGTTTTACCAATAATCTCAAATTTATCATCTGGAATACGAATATCTTCCAGTGCAATTGATACACCAGATTTTGTTGCATATTTGAATCCCATATCTTTTAATTCGTCTAAAGATTTAATTGTTTTCTCTTTACCAGCTACTACAATACTTGTACTGACAATATTTTCCAATTTCTTTTTTGTAATCAATTCATTAAAGAACGGTAATTCATCTGGAAGACTTTTATTAAAAATAATACGACCCATAGTTGTTTCTATAATCTTATTATTATGATATAATTTTACCTTCGCTTGAAGATCTACCTTTTCATTATCAAAAGCAAAAATAGCTTCATCAGTTGATGAAAATGTTATTCCTTCACCTTTTTGTCCTTTTCTCATTCCAGTAATATAATAAATACCCAAAACCATATCTTGGGTTGGAATTGTGATTGGATTTCCACTAGCAGGATGTAAAATATTATCATTTGCCATCATCAACATTTTAGCTTCCGTTATTGCTTCGTAAGAAAGTGGAACATGAACTGCCATTTGATCACCATCAAAATCAGCATTAAATGCCGCACATACTAATGGATGCAATCTAATAGCTTTTCCATCAACTAATATGGGTTGAAAAGCTTGAATTCCCAATCTATGAAGTGTTGGAGCTCTATTCAACAACACAGGATGATCTTTTACAACATACTCTAAAAGGCTCATAACTTCCGGTGTTCTTTCATCAACCATATTTTTGGCAATTTTAGGATTTGTTGCATATTCGCGCAATAATAATTCGTGTATAATATGTGGTTTAAACAATTCTGTTGCCATTAATTTTGGAATACCACATTGATTTAATTGTAATTCCGGTCCAACAACAATAACAGATCTTCCAGAATAATCAACTCGTTTTCCTAATAGATTTTGACGGAAACGCCCTTCTTTTCCATTAAGCATATCACTAAGTGATTTTAATGGTCGTCTTGTGCCAGATCTAACAGCAGTTCTTCTCCGTTTATTATCAAATAAAGAATCTACTGCCTCCTGTAACATTCTTTTTTCATTTCTCAAAATAACATCTGGAGCTTTAATACTGATTAATTGTTTTAATCTATTATTTCTAATAATTACTCTACGATATAAATCGTTTAAATCTGATGCAGCAAATCTACCACCTTCCAATGGAACTAATGGTCTTAATTCTGGTGGAATAACTGGTAATACTTTTAAAACCATATTCTCTGGTCTATTTAGATGTAAAATGTCCGAATCATCTTTATTATTTGTAAATGCTCTAACAATTTTCAATCTTTTAACAATAGCTGCTTGTTCAGTTTTAGATTTTGTTTTTTTCAATCTATCTTGCAATTCATTTAATAATTCAAAAATGTCTATCTTACTTAAAATTTCATCTATAGCTTCTGCACCAGTTTTTGCAATAAACTTGTCTTCTTCAGAAACTTCTTCGTCTAAATTATTTTGTTTTGTAGACAATTCAAAATATGTTTCTTCATCAATAATTTCATTAACTTGAAGAGGAACTTCTTTGTTTCCTGTATTGATTGTTGCATTCCCAGGTTGAATTACAATGTAAGATTCATAATATATTATTTGTTCTAATTTTGTAGCCGAAATTCCAAGTAAATGCCCCAATTTTGAAGGTATTGATTTTAAGTACCAAATATGAACAACAGGTACAGCCAAAGTAATATGTCCCATTCTCTCGCGACGAACTTTCTTTTGAGTTACTTCAACTCCACATCTATCACATACAATGCCCTTATATCTAATTCTTTTATATTTTCCACAATGACATTCCCAATCTTTTACTGGACCAAAAATTTTCTCACAGAATAAACCATCTTTTTCTGGTTTATAAGATCTGTAATTAATTGTTTCAGGTTTAAGAACTTCACCTCGAGATTTATTCAATATAGATTCTGGAGAAGATATCTTTATTGTAATGCTCTCAAAAATTTTTCTTGCTTGTAAATCTTTTTTATATGTTAAATTCAAAACTAATCCCTTTAGATAATTTTTAATTCATTTCTATTTCAAGGCCTAAACCTTGTAATTCTCTCAATAGAACATTAAATGATTCCGGTGTGCCAAACTCTGGCAAATTTTCACCTTTAACTATAGCATTATAAACCTTTGTTCGACCATCTACATCATCAGATTTAACAGTCAACACTTCTTGTAGTGAATGTGCCGCACCATATGCTTCTAATGCCCATACTTCCATTTCACCAAAACGCTGACCACCAAGTTGCGCTTTTCCACCAAGTGGCTGTTGAGTAATTAATGAATAAGGTCCTGTAGAGCGTGCATGTAATTTATCTTCAACCATGTGAGCTAATTTCATCATATAAATATATCCAACCGCAACAGTTTTTAATATTTCTTCACCAGTTTTACCATCATACAGTACACTTTTCCCAGTTTTTGGTAATCCGGCTTTTTCTAAAATATCTTGAATTTGCTTATAACCAACACCATCAAAAACAGGTGTTTCAAAATAAGTATTTAATTCTTTTGCAGCCCAGCCCAACATTGTTTCATAAAGCTGTCCCAAGTTCATTCTTGATGGAACTCCCAAAGGATTTAAGATAATATCAACAGGTGTACCATCTGGCATATACGGCATATCTTCTTCTGGAACAATAATAGATACAATTCCTTTATTTCCATGACGACCAGCCATTTTATCACCAACTTGAACTTTTCTCTTGTTAGCAATACATACTTTTGCTAATTTCAATACACCTGGTTGTAAATCATCACCAGCTTTAATTTTAAATCGTGTATTTTCAATCTCATCTCGTATTTCTTTAAGTTTATTTTTATAATTCTCGAATATTTTAACAATCTTTGAGAATTTCTTTTTATCATCTATCCAAGGTGTATCTAAGTCAATCATTCTAAAATCAGTATTCTTGAAAAAGTCGCCACTCCATTTTGTATTTTTGGCTAGCAATGTGTTTCCACCTCTTCCTTTAACGCCTAAACATTTTTCACCTTTTAGAATTTTCAATAATTTTTCAACAAATTTGTTGTGAATATTTTCTATTCTTTTTTCAGCTTTAATGTCTAATTCTTTTATCAATTTTTTTTCTTCTTTTCTAGAACCTTTTCCGTTTCTAGTAAAAAGTTTTGTATCAATGATTGTACCAGATGTCCCATGAGTTACTCGTTTTGATGCATCTTTTACACTACTAGCTTTATCACCAAAAATAGCTCTTAACAATTTTTCTTCTTGTGTTGGATCCGTTTCACCTTTTGGCATAACCTTCCCAATTAAAATATCACCAGCTTTAACTTTTGCACCAAGTCTAATTATTCCATCTTCGCCAAGTTCTTTAGTAGCCTCTTCTGAAATATTTGGTATTTCACGAGTTAATTCTTCGCCACCCATTTTTGTTTGTCTAACTTCAAGTTCAACCTCTTTTACATAAACAGAGGTTAAAACATCGTCTTTAACTAATCTTTCACTAAGAACGATGGCATCTTCATAATTATATCCATACCAAGGCATAAAAGCTACTAAGACATTTCTTCCTAATGCTAATTCACCTTTATTCGTTGACATCCCATCTGCAATTGGATCTCCAACTTTTACATCTTGACCAGCTCTAACTAAAGGAGTTTGATTTATTGATGTATTTTGATTGGTACGCTTATATTTTTTCAATTTGTATTCAACTTTTCCATCTGCTTCATAAAAATCTAATTCATCAAATTGTTTTGGTTGTATAATAATTTTATCTGCATCTACATATTCTACCCTACCGTCTACATCAGAAGTCAATACAGCTCTACTATCAGAAGCAATTTTTCTTTCCATTCCAGTTCCAACATAAGGTGTCTTTGGTGACAATAACGGTACAGATTGTCTCTGCATATTACTACCCATTAAAGCACGGTTAGCATCATCATGTTCTAAAAATGGAATCACACTAGCAGCAGCACTTACCATTTGCATCGGATTAACATCCATATAATCTATTTTTTCAGGTGGAAGAACTGGATAATCAGCTTCATAACGACATTTGATTGCATCTTTTTTAAATTTACCATCTTTCGTTAATTCTGCATTTGCTTGAGCAATAACATTACGATCTTCATCGTCAGCAGATAAATATTTTACTTCATCTGAAACAAATACTTTTTTGCCATCTTTAATTACTTTTCTATATGGGCTTTCTATAAAACCCAATCTATTAATGACAGCATAATTTGCCAATGATGAAATTAATCCAATATTTGGTCCTTCTGGTGTTTCAATTGGACATAATCTTCCATAATGAGTATAATGAACATCACGAACTTCAAATCCTGCTCTTTCTCTCGTTAATCCACCAGGACCTAAAGCAGACAATCTTCTTTTATGAGTCAACTCTGCTAGAGGATTGGTTTGGTCCATAAATTGTGACATTTGAGATGTCCCAAAAAATGTATTTATTACAGAAGTTATTATTCTACTATTAACTAATTCTTGTGGTGTTAATTCTTCTGCCTTATTTACATTCATTCTGTCTTTAATTGTTCTCGCCATTCTTATAAAAGAAATTGAGAACTGATCAGCAAGTTGTTCACCAACTGTTTTAATCCTTCTATTTCCAAGATGATCAATATCATCAGATAATTTATCACCTCTTCTCATATTTATCAGATATTGCACAATATAAATCAAATCATTTTGAGTAATAACAGTGCTTTTTAATTTATCATCAAAATTAAATTTCTTATTCATTCTATAACGACCAACTTCACCCAAATCATATTTTTTAGGACTAAAAAATAATCTTTCAACAAATTTATCAGCAATTTCTATTGAAGGTGGTTCACCATTTTTTAAATTTCTATATAAATACAACAAGGCATCTTCTTTTGTCGGACCACCTTGTTCTAAACGCTCTTGCGTAATTTTATCTCTTTCTTTACGAATTGAATTGCTTAAAAGTTTATAATCAATCTCTTTATTATTATTTACAATTTCAACTTCTGTAATTTCTGCTTTTTGCAATTTCTTTAAATGTGTTTTTTTAATTTGTACACTTTCATCTTGAGTAATACCAGCTTCAATTATTACTTCACCAGTAGAATCATCAATAACACTTGTAACAATAAGCTTTCCAATAAGCTCATCATCAACCTTAACTTTTTCAAGCACATTAAATTTGGTTAAAATTTCATAATCAGAACTAAATCCCATAGCTCTTAATAAAATAGATACTGGGAATTTTTTCCTTCTATCAATTGTTACATAGATAGCATCAAATATATCTGTTGTAAGATCAATCCAAGATCCTCTCATTGGAATTATTCTTGCATTATACAAAATTGTTCCATTTGGATGGCGTGCTTCATTAAAAAATACACCAGGAGATCTTTGCAATTGACTAACAATCGCTCTCTCTGCTCCATTAATAATAAAACTTCCTCTCAATGTCATGTGTGGAATATTTCCTAGAAACACTTCCTGTTCAATACTTTCAGAATATGTTCCTGGTTCTGCTCCCTCTTCAGCAATCCTTAAG
>JAOZRH010000231.1 GCA_029931905.1 Fidelibacterota bacterium | reverse complement strand
ATTCGTATTATTACTCGCAAAAATGCTATACCGTTAATTGATGCATTTAGAAAAGAAAAATTTGGCGTTACTCATATTGCCGCAAGAGGAATAAGTGGGCAAGTAAAATTAATTTTAATGATAATTAAAAGAAAAAATTTAGAAAGAATTTATGCGATTATTAATCAACACAATCCCAAAGCTTTTGTTTCTGTAGAAAATGTGAAAACAGCAAGTCAAGGTGTTTTTCCAGTTTCAACAAAGAGAAATGTTATGCCAAATTTTCGTCATCGAGCAAAACGCAAATAAATTTAATTTTTTAATATTGATTATAATTTTCTTTTTAATTCATCTAATTTTTTTAGTGCTTCCAAAGGTGTCATCTCTTCAATTTTCAAATCATTAACTTCTTTTCGTAATTTAGATTCTGTTGCTCCAAAAACATTTAATTGAATCGATTTCTCTTCTTTTATTTTGGGTTGTAAAACCGTTTCACCACTTGGCAATTTATGATCACTACTTGATAAACTATTTAATATTTCATTTGCTCTTTTTACAATTTCTTGTGGAACTCCAGCCATTTTTGCTACATGAATTCCATAACTTTTATCTGCTCTACCGGGAACAATTTTTCTTAAAAAAATCACTTTATCGCCATATTCTTTTACATTTACATTGTAATTTTTCACTCTGTCAAGAATTGTTTCTAATTCTGTTAATTCATGATAATGTGTTGCAAATAATGTTCTGGCAGCAACTTGTGGATTATTATGCAAATATTCAACAACAGCCCAAGCAATTGAAAGTCCGTCATAAGTGCTAGTTCCTCTGCCAATTTCATCTAATAAAATCAAACTTTTTTTGGAAGCAGAATTTAAAATATTTGCCGTTTCTATCATTTCTGTTAAAAAAGTACTTTCGCCAAACGCAAGATTGTCACTAGCTCCAACTCTTGTAAATATTTTATCTACTAAACCAATTCTAGCGGAGACAGCTGGAACGAAACAGCCAATTTGAGCCATTAAAACAATCAAACCGATTTGTCGTAAATATGTTGATTTTCCAGACATATTTGGTCCAGTAATTAAAAGTATTTGATCATCTTTTGTGTCAATTACAGTATCGTTTGGGATAAATGTTTTCGTTGATGGAAATAATTTTTCTACAACAGGATGGCGACCACCTTTAATTTCTAATTTTTCGTCAGTGTTTATTTCAGGTTTTGTCCATTGATATTTTATTGACAATTCTGCAAAAGAACTCAAAATATCAATTTCGGCAATTATTTTTGCATTTGCCTGAATTATTGGAATATATTGGAATAATTTTTCTGTAAATTCGGCAAACAATTTTGTTTCTAATTCTAATAATTTCGCTTCTGCATTGAGTATTTTTTCTTCATATTCTTTCAATTCTTGTGTGATGTATCTTTCCGAATTTACGAGTGTTTGTTTTTTAATATATTCTTCTGGAACCTTATCTCTATGCGTATTTGTTATGTCAATATAATATCCAAATACTTTATTGTAACTGATTTTCAAACTTGGAATTCCCAATCTTTTTCTTTCTGAATTTTGTAATTTCAAAAGAAAATCCTTTCCGTGATATGCAATTTCTCTTAATTCTGGCAAATCAGAATGATATGTTTCTATAAATGTTCCGCCTGCGGATATTTGTAAAGGCGGATCTTCTTCAATCGAATTGCCAATAAATCCAATCAATTCATTTACTTTATCAATTCTATCAATTTTAAAATCTAAAACACTATTTAACAATTTATCAATGTCTAATAATTTTTCCAAACTTAATTTAATATGTAAAACTTCTCGTGGATTTATCTTGAAAGAGCTAATTTTTGATGTTAATCTTTCAAGGTCAGAAATGTTATCCAACAATTTTCTTAAACTATTTCTTTGTTTATTATTATCAATAAAATATTGGACATAATTTTGTCTTCTAATAATTTCTGCTTCTTCTATCAGTGGTCTAAAAATCCAATTTTTTAATGTTCTTGACCCAACCGCAGTAATTGTATCATCTACTACATCAACAAAAGTTCCTTCACCAAATTCACCGGATAGTCTCTGAAACAATTCCAAATTTCTAATTGTAAATTGATCGATACCGACATAATTTTCAATATTGATTTTTCTGATGGAAGTAATATGAGAAATTTGTTTTTGAAAATTTTCATTTATATAGTGAAAAATTGCTCCAATAGATTTAATAATATTCGATTGATTTTCAATTCCCAAGCCTTTCAAAGTAGTTGTTTGAAAATGACTATTAATCAAATCTTCTGAATAAGTAATGTCATAAATCCATTCTGGAAGTTTTGTAATTAATCCTTTGTATTTTGGAAAATATTTGCCAAATTTTGCTTTATCTTTTTCATTTATTAAAATTTCTGAAGTTGGGTTGGAATTAAATAAGTCAATAATTTTTTTTTGATCGCCTTCTACAATATTAAATTCGCCAGTGGAAATATCAATGTAAGAATATGCGATTTTTTCATCAGCAAAATGAATTGCTCCTAAATAATTATTTTTTGTAGCAGTTAAAAATTTATCATTTATAGTAATTCCGGGAGTAGTGATTTCTGTTACATCTCGCTTCACAATCCCTTTTGCTTTTTTGGGATCTTCAACTTGTTCACAAATTGCAACTTTTAATCCAGCTTGCAATAATTTATGCAAATATTTATCTAAAGCATGATATGGAAACCCTGCAAGTGGTGTTCTGGTCGAAGAGGTTTTTCCACGACTCGTTAGGGCAATATTTAAAATTTTACTAATTTTTTTAGCATCATTATTAAATGTTTCATAAAAATCGCCCATACGAAAAAGCATGATTTTATCAGGATGT
>JAOZRH010000230.1:1458-2878 GCA_029931905.1 Fidelibacterota bacterium | reverse complement strand
CCAGATTTAAAATATTCAGTTAGATTATGAATAAAATCTTTTGGTTCATTGACATCTTGAAAGATATTTCCGATTAAATAATTTATGAATCCAAGGGATTCCATTGCATAATTTTGAAATCCAATAAAAGATGATTCCGCATCAACAAGCATAGTATCAATAAAATATTTTGAATGAGCTAATTCTAAGGCTGCTAATCCAAAATAACCATTGTTTATAACGGTGGGATTGACATCTAAAATCCAATCATTAAAGACGCTATCTCTTTCAGCATAATAATTTTCAACATCTTGATTTACATCTTCGTAAATAATTAAATCAGATATGGGTGGTGGTGCAAAAAGAAAACTTACACTGACCAAAAACAATAACATTAATTTCTTCATTTCATTTCTCCTTTTTTTTATTATAAAATTTTTTTCGGTTAGAATAATATAATGAAATTTTTATAAAAAATGCTATGATAAAAGTCACAAAATTCTTTTTTTATTAAAATATTTTAAACTAATTCCCAATAAAATGTAAACTCTCTGTTTGTAAAGAATAATATTTTACTCTATATTATCAAAGTTAATTAAAAATAATTTAATTGGAGAATTTATATGAAGCAAGCAATGAAAGTAACAATTGGAATAATAACACTATTATTTATCATTATTGGTTGTGAAAAATTAGGAGAATCAACAATGACACCACCAAAAGCAGAAAAAATAAAAAAAGAATTAACCATTCACAATGATACAAGGATTGATAATTATTATTGGTTAAATGATAGAGAAAATCCAAAAGTAATTAAGTATTTAGAAGATGAAAATAGTTATACTGATGCAATGATGAAAGATACTGAAAAATTGCAAACAAAAATTTATAATGAAATGGTAAATAGAATTAAGCAAGAAGATGAATCTGTTCCTTATAAATTTAATGGTTATTATTATTATTCAAGATATGAAAAGGGAAATGAACATCCGATTTATTGTAGAAAAAAGGGAAATTTGAAGAGTGAGGAAGAAATAATATTAAATGAAAATGAAATGGCAAAAGGATTTTCTTATTTTGATATTGGTGATTTTAGTGTAAGTTCAGATAATAAAATTATTGCTTATTCCGTTGATACTTTGAGTCGAAGAAAATATACAATAAAATTTAAAAATTTGGAAACAGGCGAATTATTTGCCGATAAAATTCCAAATACTTCCGGGAATATTATTTGGGCAAATGATAATAAAACAGTTTTTTATAATGTAAAAGACGAAACACTTCGCCCATATAAAACTGTTAAACATATTTTAGGAGATGATTTAAAAAACGATAAAACAGTTTTTACAGAAGAAGAAAATACTTTTTATCATAGCGTTTCAAAGAGTAAATCACAAAAATATATTTTATTTAGCTCTGAATCTACATTATCATCTGAATT
>JAOZRH010000230.1:1090-1448 GCA_029931905.1 Fidelibacterota bacterium | reverse complement strand
GATTCTTATGGATATAAAAATATTTTAGATGCAAATAATCCAGATGGAAAATTAAAAATAATTCAAAAAAGACAAAAAAATCTTGAATATAATGTCGATCATATTGGCGAATATTTTTATATCAGAACTAATAAAGATGCAAAGAATTTTAAAATTGTTAAAACAGATGTAAATCATTTGTCAATGAAATATTGGAAGGATGTGGTTTCAGCACAAGATGATGTTTTTATTAGTGATTATGAATTATTTAATAATTATTTAGTAGTGAAAGAAAATAAAAATGCTTTGCCATTTTTAAAAGTATTTGATTTTGTAAATGGTAAACAATATACCATTGATATTAAAGAACCTGCATATT
>JAOZRH010000230.1:0-1080 GCA_029931905.1 Fidelibacterota bacterium | reverse complement strand
CAACTAATGTTGAAGGTGATACTGATATTTTAAGATATGGTTATGAATCAATGACAACTCCAAGTTCAATTTATGATTTTAATATGATTTCAAAAGAAAAAACATTAATGAAAGAAGAAAAAGTGCTTGGCGATTTCGATAAAAATAATTATCAAACAGAAAGAATTTTTGCTACTGTTCGTGATTGCACTAAAGTTCCGATTACAATTGTTTATAAAAAAGGATTTAAAAAGAATGGCACATCGCCATTATTGATTTATGGTTATGGATCTTATGGAAGTAGTATGCCAGCATATTTCAGTACAGTTCGTTTAAGTTTGTTAGATAGGGGATTTGTTTATGCAATTGCTCATATTCGTGGTGGACAGGAATTGGGAAGGGAATGGTATGAAGATGGAAAATTATTAAAAAAGAAGAATACTTTCTATGATTTTATTGATTGTACGAAATATTTAGTAGAGCAAAAATATGCATCAGCTAATAAGGTTTTTGGAATGGGTGGAAGTGCTGGTGGATTATTAGTTGGAGCTGTTGCAAATATGGCACCTGAATTATTCACAGGAATTGTTGCTCAAGTTCCTTTTGTAGATGTTGTAACAACAATGTTAGATGAAAGCATTCCTTTGACAACTGGTGAATATGATGAATGGGGGAATCCAAATATTAAAAAATATTATGATTATATGTTGTCATATTCTCCTTATGATAATGTTGAAGCCAAAAAATATCCAGATATGTTAATTACAACAGGTTTACACGATTCGCAAGTTCAATATTGGGAACCGGCAAAATGGGTTGCAAAATTGCGTGAATTAAAAACTGATAATAATTTATTATTACTAAAAACAAATATGGATTATGGTCATGGTGGTGCTTCTGGTAGATTTGAAGTTTATAAAGAATATGCACTTGAATATGCATTTATTTTAAAATCATTAGGAATGAAAAAACAAAAAATTGTTAATCAATAAATAAGTGTAAATTAGATAAAAAAACGCCATATTTAAAAAATATGGCGTTTTTTAATTTTGTTGTTAAAATAGAAAATCTAAACCAATATATAATCCACTGCTTCCATCT
>JAOZRH010000229.1:1915-2889 GCA_029931905.1 Fidelibacterota bacterium | reverse complement strand
TGAACTGATGTTAGGTGGCATATTGTCAGATTCTTTACCAATTAAATTACCTTTTGATTTTTAAATTCTCGTATCAACAAAACGGCTATCATAATTATTAATATGCCTCCTGTAATCAATATAACTGTGAAACTTGATGAAATAAAAAATATTGTAAATGTAACACCAAATAAAGGCATAATAATCATATATTCAATAGTTTTATTATATCTTGATAAATCTACTATTAAAAAGAAACAATAGTGTGCAAATATCCCAATCAAGAATGTCGTAATAATTACACCTCCCCATCCAAAATCTGCCCAAAAATTTCCTAAATATATTGCATTTGCAGAACCTGTTGTTTCATTTACATTCCACCAAATTTTAAAAACATAATTAGTAATATGAAAGTTCCCTTCAGGATAAAGCCAAGAAAAAATATTTGTTCCTCGCCCATATAAAAAGTGATGCATATTTGGAAAAATTTTAAAATATTGATACAATACTTCTGCAGGTATAACAAAAATACGATTTAACATTCCATTTATTAATAAATTGTCAAATTGTCTTATCTCTGGAATTGATGAAAAATAAATAATTGTAAAAGGAAAAGCAAAAACAACAATTATTGAAAAAAAAACAAATTTCAATGTAATTTTCTGCTTAACTAAAAAATAAAATAATAAAATTGACAAAATAATTGCAGCTGTAGGAGCTTTAGCAATTGTTAATGAATTATTAAAAAGACCAAGAAATAAAAACAACAAAAATAATTTTACAAATTTTGTTTTTTTATATAAAACAGCAAGAAATAAACTACCTAATATTCCCACAGGTAAAAATATTTTTCCTAACCAGGCAAAAAGATATTTTTCAATAAATGTAACCTTTAATAATTTCATTGATTCTTCTCTTAACATAAATAAGTCTTTATAAGCATTGCCTGGATTTTTTAACAATTCAAATAATGGAATTTTATCAACTCTTAAAAG
>JAOZRH010000229.1:0-1905 GCA_029931905.1 Fidelibacterota bacterium | reverse complement strand
AAAAAAAATTAATACTGAAATTGATAATAAAACAATTAATATTTCATAGGAATATTTATCACTTGAAGACTTTGATAATCCAAGCTTGTATAGTTGGGGAATTTTTAAAAAATCAATTGGAAAGAAAACATTTGCAAATTTCAATCCTAATGGAAAAAATAAATAAAATGATAAAATAGCATAAAAAAATGTAAATCTCATTGGATTTGTCTTAATTACAGCAATATAGACTCCTGGTATTGCAATTAATGTTGTAAATGCGATAAACATTAGTGATGGGATTGCTAAAATTCTAAATCCATTTAATCCATAAACATTTCTTTCTTTAAAAGTAATTAATTCGTATATAAAAATTGCAATAACTAAAGCGATTGAAAAATAAAAACTCTCACCATCAAGAATAAAAATCAAAGCAATAAATATAATTGGTAAAATAAAAATAAAATACTTATCTAAATCAATATATTTATTTGAATCAATCATTTTTTAATGCCATTTTTTTAAATTTTGCTATAATATTATTCAACCAAAAATAATCTAATTTTCTGTAGATAAAAAATGTAATGAGGCTAATGAATATTGATAATGCAATTTTGATTATTGTTAATGTGAAAAAAGAATCAATTGTTACAATTGTTTTAAATAATGAAAAACATATAAATATTATAATTAACCAAGATATAACAAAAATATTTTTTTTATTCAATAAAATAATATCTGTTTTTAACTTTAAAAAATAAATTGAACTTATTCCAAGCATAGTTAAACTTGAACCAAATGCAATAGTAAGTCCAAATATTCCAAATGAATTTAAAATAATTAATAATATTATCATAAAAATCATTGTTATTAGACTTATAATAGTAATAATATTTGAATATGGGAAATTGTCTAATCCATCTAAAACACTTTTTATTATTATATATGATATAAAAAAACCAATCGCTGGACTAAAATACATTAAATAATAACCAACACTAACATATTTGTCTCCAAACCATAAAAATATTATTTCATCAGAAAATAAAAATATAAAAGCACTTAATAAAAATGGAATCGAAAAAATAAAATTAATAATATCTTGGCTTTTCTTTGTTATATGCTCATTATCGGTAAATGTTTTATAATTGGAAAATTTTGGAAGAAATAGCAAACTAAAGGGTGTGCCAAATAACATAAACAAATTAGATATAGAAACGATAATACCAATATGAGCAGCAATTGTTAAAGAATAATAATTTTGTGCTAAAAAAATTGGTAAAAAGAAAATCATTGAATAAAAAAATCCGCTAGGTAATCTTGTAATTCCATAAGATAAATATTTTTTTATTTCTATTCCATTATTATTAAAAAATTTAAATGCCTTTTTTATATTGAATATATCTTCAACATTTACGGTTAAAATAATAATATTGAAAACAATGATTGTTATTGAATAAATAATAAAATAATAAAATAATATATTATTCGTTGAAATATCAAAAACAATAAAACACAACATAACAATTATTGAAAATAGATGAAAGGTTGGATTTAATAAATTCATTATCTTAAATTTGCTATTTCCTCTCCAATAGTTAGCACTGATACTTTGAATTCCATAAGCGAATAAATAAAAAATAGCTGATATAAATAAAAAACTATAATGCGAATCATTAAAAAATATTTTACTTAATTGACTACTAAAAATCAATGATAACAAAAATACAAAAAAGAAAAAAATGAAAAATGAAAAAAAAGTTAATATCAACCAATTGCTACTTTCAGATTTTTTTTGAGGTAAAAATTTTGCTAAACTCATACCTAAATTCATTGTTACAATAGTAAAACCAATTTGCCCAATTCGTTTGGCTATTAAAAATGCACCGAATTGTTCTTCACTAAATATACCGGCAATAATTTTTA
>JAOZRH010000060.1 GCA_029931905.1 Fidelibacterota bacterium | reverse complement strand
TGGCCTTTAATACAAAAGATAAATTTAGCGCGATGCTTATTGTTGGAGGCACAACCACACTATTTTTTCATGTGTTTATTAATATTGGAATGACGGTTGGACTTTTACCTGTTACTGGTAAACCATTACCGTTTATCAGTTATGGCGGAAGTTTTTTAATCACTTGTTTCGGACTTGCTGGTTTAATTTTGAATGGAAATTCTGATTAAATACACCCAATATTTCTATTTGCAATAATGGAATTAATTAATTAATTAATTTTAGAACACGGATTTCGCGGATTATACGGATTATCGCTGATGTTTTTTTCCGTTTCCACTCTCCATTCTCCTGTTTCCGTTTTCCGCACTCCATTTCTATAAAAAAATACTAAAAAATATCTATAATAAATAAAAGTTTTTTCTTAAATTATCAACTATGGAAAAAGTAATATTAAAAAATAGAAAGGCCTTTCACGATTATCATATTCTTGAAACACTTGAAACTGGTATTTCATTAATAGGAAAAGAGGTGAAATCAATTCGTGAAGGTAGGATTAATATAAAAGAATCATTTTGCAGAATTATTAAAGGTGAAATGTTTTTAATTCAGGCACATATTAGTCCATATTCTCATACAGGTTATGAAACTCACGACCCATTGAGAATAAGAAAACTTTTATTACATAAAGATGAATTGGTAAAATTAAAGAAAAAAGTTGATTTGCAGGGTTTAACAATAGTGCCATTAAAGATTTATTGGCGAGATAATCATATTAAAGTAGAAATCGCATTAGTAAAAGGGAAAAAATTACATGATAAAAGACAAGATATTGCGAAACGAGATGCAAAAAGAGCGATAAATAGAGAAATAAAAAATAAATATTAAGGATATTGAATAATGATAAAAGTTTTTCCAACATTAAATGAACAGATGGATTTAATTCGCAAGGGAGTGGAAGAAATAATTCCAGAAGAAGAATTAGAAAAAAAGATTGCCAAAAGTATTAAAGATAATAAACCATTAAGGGTTAAATTAGGGGCTGATCCAAGTCGTCCAGATTTACATATTGGACATGGAGTTGTGTTAAAAAAATTACGAACTTTTCAAGAAATTGGACACCAAGCGGTATTAATTATAGGAGATTTTACTGCGATGATTGGTGATCCAAGTGGAAAAAACAAAACTCGCCCTGCTTTGACCTTTGAAGAAACAAAAGAAAATGCAAAATCATATTTTGAACAGGCTGGAATAATTTTAAATACTAAAGGTTTGGAAATAAGAAATAACTCTGAATGGTTAAATAAAATGTCTTTTGGAGATGTTATTCGATTGTTGTCTAATTCTACGATTGCCAGATTGCTTGAAAGAGATGATTTTTCTAAAAGATATAAAAACGGTGTTGCAATTTCTGTTCATGAATTGTTATATCCATTTGCACAATCTTATGATAGTATAGCTGTTAAATCAGATATTGAATTGGGTGGCACGGATCAGAAATTTAATTTGCTTTTGGCAAGAGATATTCAGAGAGAATATAATCAAATTCCACAAGTAATTATCACAATGCCAATATTAGAGGGATTAGATGGTGTAAATAAAATGTCTAAATCTTTGGATAATTATATTGGATTGACTGAAAAACCAAATGATATGTATGGGAAAATATTGTCAATTCCAGATGAATTAATAACTCGTTATTTTACCTTAGTAAGTGATTTAAGTGTTGATGAAATTGATAAAATCAAATCAGATTTGGAAGAGGGTAAAAATCCACGAGATGCAAAACATGAACTTGCTTTTGAAATTACAAAAAGTTATTATTCGATAGATGATGCAAAAAATGCTGCAGATGCATTTCATAAATTAGTTATAAAAAAAGATATTCCAGATGATATACCAGAATATAAATGTTTAAGTGAAAATATATTATTAGCGGACATTATATTTGATGCTAAAATGGTGTCATCAAAAGGCGAAGCGAAAAGATTAATCAAACAAGGTGGCGTTTCAATTAATAAAGAAAAAGTAACTGAGTTTTTAAATAAAATAAATATTAAAAATAACGATATTGTAAAAATTGGTAAACGAAAATTTTTGAAATTGATAGTTGACTAATAGAATAATAATTCACATTTAAAAATAATTGTCCCAATAATTTTCAGGTTCAAATTTAAATGTCATTTTTTCTTTTGTTGTTGGATGAATCAACGATAGTGAAAAGGAATGGAGTGCCAGTGCTTTATTGCCGAATTTTATTTTTGAACCGTAACGAAAATCACCAAGAATAAAATTATTTCTTTTAGCAAATTGAACGCGTATTTGATGATGTCTGCCAGTAATTAATTTGATTTCTACTTTTGAAATATTGTTTTTATATTCTAATAATTTATATTTTAATTCTGCCTGCTTGCCTGTATCACTAATTTTGCTTGTAGCACCATTGCGACTTATTTTGTCTTTCAATACTCCACTTTTCGGGATTTTACCTTCTACAAGAGCAACATAATATTTTTCTATCGTTTTTTCTTTAAATTGTTTTGATAATCTTGATGCCGATTTTGAAGTCTTGGCGAAAACAATTATTCCAGATGCTGGACGATCGAGACGATGAACCAATCCAAGAAAAACATTTCCCGGTTTATTGTATTTTACTTTAATATATTTTTTTGCTGTTTCTAATAAGGATTCATCACCTGTTATATCACCTTGAACTAATATTCCTGCTGGCTTATTTATAACCAACAAATGATTATCTTCGTAAAGTATATTTTTTAATTTTGTCATAATTGGTTTGTTTCACAGTTTAATATTACGATTAACAACATAACAATAGAATAAATATTTAGTTGTACAAAATCAAATATATTCTATGATATTTTATGCGGATAAATATAAAAATAAATCTTATATTTACAATAACAAAAATGAGGTGAGATATTTTATTTTTAGGAGAATTTGCTGCATTAGGAGCTGCATTTTGTTGGACTGCTGGTTCAATGTCTTTTGAATTTGCTGGGAAACGGGTCGGTTCGCTTTCTGTAAATTTTATTAGATTGATAACTGGAGTTTTTTTGTTATCAATTTTTACATACTTTATGAGAGGAAAATTTTTTCCAACTGATGCTTCTGTCCATGCTTGGATTTGGCTAAGTTTATCTGGATTAGTTGGATATGGAATAGGTGATTTACTTTTATTTGAAGCTTTTGTGGTAGTTGGAGCGAGAATTTCTATGTTGGTAATGTCATCGGTTCCAATATTTACAGCTATTATCAGTTTACTATTTCTTGGTGAGCAAATGACTGGAATTGAAATTAGTGGTATGATGTTAACAATAGTTGGAATTGTAATTGTGATTTGGGGACGAAACAGCAATAAAAATTCCAAAAAAAATAAGAAATATTTATTGGGAATATTATTAGCTTTTGGTGGTTCATTAGGTCAAGCAGTTGGATTAATTTTAAGTAAATATGGCATGCAAGATTATAATGCCTTTGCAGCTTCTCAAATAAGAGGGTTTACGGGAATTGTTTTTTTTACTGTATTTTTTTTATTTTTTGGAAAATGGTTAAATTTAAAAAAATCGATTACAAATTTTAAAACAATGGTAGGTATAAATATTGGAGCAATTTCAGGTCCGTTTTTAGGGGTTTCATTATCACTCCTTGCAGTGCAGAACACAAAAGCTGGTATTGCTTCTACGATTATGGCAATAGTTCCACTATTAATTATTCCGCCAGCAATAATAATTTTTAAAGAAAAGGTTAATTTTCGTGAAGTCGTTGGAGCAATTCTTGCTGTATCTGGTGTAATGCTTTTCTTTATATAAATACTCTTTATTAAGAATTGTTATAATTTATACTAAAAGAAATTTTATCTTAATATATCTTGTGTTTATTGAATAAAAATAGATTTTCCTATAAAAATATACAATTTTGTGATATTTGTCACATAATTATTGATTTTATATATATATCTTATTTAAGATGTCAAATAAGTTTTAATTAAAAAGGAGAAAATATGAAAAAAAAGTTATTAATTATGGTCATTATGGTTTTTACACTTGCAATTTTGGGAAATTTGAATGCAACAAATATTATTCCAGGAGGAGCGAGAATTGATGATGATGTGAAAATGAATTTTGCTACTAATAAACTTGATGTAAGTGGTAAATTTGTAACTGTATCTGGAGATCCTGTATATGCTACTACGACATATACATTTGCAGATATTGTAGTATTTAGCTATTTTGATAGTACTGAATATTCTTTGTATAATACTTTGGGTATTAAAATTGATTCTGTTAAATTGGGAATGAATAGTTATCATGTATTTTCACCTGGTGTTGGTATTTATTCTATTCAAGGTACAAAGTCATTTACACTTTTAATTGGAGATCCAATTAGTAGATCGGTAATGGGATTTTTTGCAGTAGATGAATCGGGTCGTCCACTGTCAACGAATATAAATACTTTTATGCCTAAGAATTATTATAGTAAAGAACATTTTATTGTTTTTGCATATTCTAATAATACAGGATTTCAGATTAAGGATTTATCTTCTGGTAGTATAATTGCTACAGGAATATTAAATGAAGGTGAACATTATCAATTAGATGGTTATAATAATACATTCATTAATGTAACATCTAATAAACCTATTTCCGCATTAAGTTATACTGACCAAGGATATTACATTCCAGCGACTAATGGAACATTTGCAGGAAATCATTTTTTCGGATTTTCCGGTTCTGTTGCCGGTTTTAGAAATGGGATAATAGTTACTGCTTATAATGATTTTACATCTTTTATAATCAAAAATTCTACCACAAATGATACTATTGCAATAGATACCTTAAATGCTGGAGAAGTATTTTCACGAGTTGTTTATGCTGACACTTATTGGGAAATAATTGCATCAAATAATTGTACAGTATGTAATACGCCTTATGCGGCATATAGTAGTAGTTACTATTATTTAACAAGACAAATTGATGAAGATGGTCTTGGTATTGGAAATAATTTTTATACACCAGTTATTCCTGGTAATTATAATGTTTTTTCTTATGAAGACGAAAATATTGTAACGATTGTTGATCAATCTGATTCCTCTTTAGTTTGGAGTGATACTCTAAATACTGGAGAAGAATACAGTATGAATTCTTTAAAAAAAGTTTATCATGTAACAAGCGATAAAAATATTTCAATTATTTCATCTTGGGGTGGAAGTTATGGTGCTGATTTTATGCCATTGAGCTTTACAACTGGTTTGCCAGATCTTGCAATTACTGAAGAGTATATTGTTTTTACTCCAGATACGGTAGAAAACGAAGGAGACAGTATCAGAATTGATGCTACTGTTTATAATTATGGTTATCAGACAGCTTATGAGGTTGAATGTCAATTTTTTGATGGAGATCCATCTGGTGGGAATCCAATTTCAGAATTATTAGTGACCGATTCAATTCCTGCCGGGGGTAATTATACTTTTTCAGTAGATTGGATTGCTCCATCAAGGATAAAATATCATGCTGTTAATGTCTTGGTTGATCCGTATGACAGAATTCGAGAATCAAATAGTTCAAATAACTTG
This sequence comes from Fidelibacterota bacterium, assembly GCA_029931905.1. Classification (GTDB taxonomy): domain Bacteria; phylum Fidelibacterota; class Fidelibacteria; order Fidelibacterales; family Fidelibacteraceae; genus TCS52. The sequence continues at coordinate 5,419 of JAOZRH010000060.1, read as the reverse complement.
ATGTTTAAATATTTAATTGAAAATGATGATTTATTGCCACCGTTTACTACAGGTATTGATGCTCCAAAGTCAATTAACACTCATTATGGAGTGCTTGATACTTCACAATTTGAAATTACAGTATATATGTTTAATACTGGGAATGTTGATGCTACAAATTCTTTTGCAAATATTTTTCTTCCAGAGGGATTGTCATTAGTTGATATTGCGGATACTTCTGTTGATGTGGGTACAATTTTAGCTCAAAAAAACGAATCACATACTTGGCTGGTTCATATAGATAGTCTTGGAACTAATGATGCATTTTATTATTCGGTAACAGTGGGAGCTGATAGTATTGCTGATAAAACATTGGAAAGAATGATTACAGTATATAATTTTGTTCCAAAATTGTTATTGGAAGTTAGTGCTCCAGATTCAATTAAAGCTGATCATGGGGATCCCGATTCTTCAGAATTTGATATAACGGTAGATTTGTTTAATTCGGGTGGCCTTGATGCTACAAATTCTTTTGCAAGTCTTTCACTCCCTGCTGGGTTGTCATTACCAGATTCAGTTGACACATTAGCTAATGTTGGTACTATTAAATCAGGAAAAATTGTTTCATATAATTGGACGGTAAAGATAGATAGTATTTACAATCAAGATGCCTTTTATTATTCAGTAACAGTTGGTGCCGATAGTATTGAAAATAAAACAACGGAGTATAAGATTGGAGTTGATAATTTTACTTCTGTAAATAATGAACACAGTGTAATGCCAAATAATTACAATTTAAGTCAAAATTATCCAAATCCTTTTAATCCTATAACTAATTTTGAATATTCAATTCCGGAAAATGCTTGGGTTAAAATATCTGTTTTTAATATTGTTGGTCAAAAAGTGACTGTTTTAGTAAATGGTTATAAAAGTGTTGGAACTTACCAAATGACATTTGATGCAAATGATTTGTCAAGTGGAATTTATTATTTACAAATGCAAACAAATAAATTTAGATCAATTCGAAAAATGGTGTATTTAAAATAGTTTAGCTTAAAAGAAAAAAAACACTCGTTAAAAAATATTTAACGAGTGTTTTTTTTATAATTCAATTATTTGTATACTAAATATTATGAAAAATATTTTATTTATTTTTTCTATTTAAAATAATAATGAGCACTTGCCTGAGGAATATACATATATATATCTCCATCGCTTGTAATAGTTAGTGGTAATTCTAATGATAATCTAATGTTTTCTGTTAATTTCCATTCCATACCAATACCAAATCCACCAAAAAATGTAATATCAAAATCTTCTGTTTTTCTGATATCTCCGGCGGTGCCAGATAATGGCAGATATGAATATGTTGAATCACTTGTAATTGAATATTTATAGTCTTTTTCATATCCGGTATCATAGGAAAAATAGCAACTTGCACCGACTAAGAAATAAAAAAGTGATTTTTCTGATTTGTGTAGAGGTTTGTAGAATGTGAAGCCAATATCGCCACCTTTTACATCATAATCATAGTTGCTTTCTGTATGGATTTTAGTTGTGTCCGGTGTCCAATCATAATAGCGATAATTTGAATATCCCTCAGAAAAATCGTTGCTGTCATAACTATTGTTTATCACTAAAGCACCAAAAGTGATTTGGAACCCATAAGTAGAATTCATCTGTCTATAAGAAAAGCCAGATCCAGAAATTGTTCCACCTGCAAATCCAAATCCACTTGTGAATTCTTCATCTTGAGAGTATAAATTTGCTGTAATAACTATTAACATTGTTAGAATAATTTTTTTCATATTTTCTCCTTTTTTTAAATAACTAACTAAATATATAAATATTATTTTTAATTATATATTTTAATATCAATTATTTGTGGTTTTGTTAAATAAATTGATTAATGTTGAATTCCATTCGTTTACAGATTCATAGCGATAATATTTTTCATTGTAATAAAAATGTGGCGGTTTTGTTATATCGATTTTTAATTGAGCAATCATTTTTTTGTATTTTTGAGAATTTAGCTTGGTTAATGAAATATTGCTATACAAATCCCATTTATATATTTTTGTGGCCTCTAAATATTTTTTTTCAGCATCTTGAAGGTTTTTATCATATTCATTAATAATTCCTCCTGTTTGATATGTTAGATAATGATTTTTATCTAATGCCAACATTTCATTATATTGTAATTCGGCTTCTTGTTTTTTATCATTTTTTAATAATATTTTAACATAATCAGCTCGTAGGTTAAGTAAACCATTTCGTCTTTTTAAAACTTTTTTAAAATGATTTTCACTTTTTTGAAATTTTCCTGTTTCGCCATAACATAAAGCTAATAACCAATTTCCTCTGTCATGTTCAGGTTCATAGTTAGTAACTTTTTGTAAAGCTGAAATTGCATTATTATATTGTCCGAGGAAATAATATTTTTCACCAATTGTAAGATAGCCAAGATATGCCTGTTCTTTTGGGAAGTGAGGAAGTATGTTTTCTAGATTTTGTAGTTCAGGAATAATTGATTTTCCTTGATGGAATAATATTTCAATTTTTTTGTTGTATCCGTTGATTGTTTTTGGATATTTTTTTATCAACAGATTTGCGTATTCCAGTGCTTTTTCATAATTTCCAAACACCATTTCTGCATAACATTTTGCATCTAATAAACTTGCTGAGGAATATTTTAGTTTATTTGCCTTTTTAATTATTTTATATGTTTGAATTGTGTCGGCTTTTTCTAATTTATTATAAATGGTATTTGAAAATGCTACAGGATAATATTTATCAATCTTTGAAATATTGGAAAAATATTCAACTAATTCAATAAGTGGAGTATCCATCGCAAACAATCGTTCTTTAACAATTTCCCTAGTATCATATTTATTCCTTTTAGGTGAATAGTATGAATTTGCTCCTTCTGCAAAATATTCCCAAACACTTGCCGATTGATATCTGCTAATAAATGTTTTTATTCCATTTTCCTCTTTTTGCTTTGTTGTATTGTAAACTTTTTCAATTTTATCCTTTTCTGGTTGAGTTAGGACATAATGAACTTGATGAGTCATTTCATGTAAAATTGTATTATATTTATGGAAAATCATTCGTTCTACATCTTCTATTCCTGTAACAGTAGTAAATCCACCACAACCACGGACATCATCCCATAATCTAGAATCATAACTAATTCTGGCGTCTTTCATAGATTCTAATCCCGGACACTCACTTAAACGAGAGTATAGCGGTTTGATGTAGTGATAAGATTCTGAAGCGACTAATACTGGAATAAAATTTTTCCATGGTTTAACTGAAATTGCCACTCTTTTTTGAATACGAGGACTTAATGAATTCCAATTAAGAATATATTTTTCTATTTGTTCAATTTTTGGAATAGAAGTTTCAATAAATTTATTGTTGTCATTTTTATAATATACAGCATTTTGTCGCTTTAATCCTTCGATTGATTTTGCAATACCATTATTGGCACGACCATATTCAGGGACAATATTTACAGCAATTTGAAAGTATTTTAGTGCAGTTGAATATTTGTTTTCTTCCCAGTTGATTGATCCAAGATAAATATATGGTTCAACATATTGAGGATATTTTTTTATCAATTTTTGTAATAATTTTTTGGCTTTAGTAATGTTTCTATCATTTAAGAGATTAGTTATAGCATTTAAAGTTGCTTGATTTTCAGAATTGGTAATAAAGTTATTAGGATAAATCTCAAATAGTTCAGAATATGTTTTGTCTGTATATCCGTTTCCTAGTTGATAATGGGCATTTTCATTTAATGGATTAATTTCTAATGTTTTTTTAAAACAAAAAATTGCATCTGAAACTTTGCTATTGCGAATAAAACACCAACCTAAATTTGTTAAAACATTTTCATTTATATAATTATTTTCTAAAAGTTCAATTAACAGGTTTTCTGCATCTACAAAATTATACTGTTTCATAAAATATTTGGCTTTAAGGAATTTCGCTGTATTAAAATATTTTGAATTTTTCTTTTCAGTATTTAAAATATTATTAATTATTGTTATGCTTTTTTCAAATTGAAATTGAGAAAGTAAAAAATCTGCTTTGGCTAAATTATGTATAGTATTGCGAGGTGTAATTTTTAAATATTGTTCAAAAGTAGATTGCCACTTAGAATAGTTTTCTGTCAATTTTAACCAATTGTAAAATATTTCAAAGTATTTATCAGACTTTTTATTTTCTGTAAAAGATAACAAATTTCTTTCGATTTTTTTAAAATTTAAATTACGAATTGATAATTGCATTATATAAAGTTTTTTCTCTTTTTTTGACAAATTTGAGTTTGTAATGTTTTGTTTCAATTTATCAATTTGTCCTAAATTATATAAAATGTCTAAATTTTCGAATGATGAATTATTTTTTTCAAATTGAGATAATGAATTATCAAAAGATGTTTCATAAAATTTTTGGAATGAGTTGGAACTATTAATATCTATTCCACATAATAATGATGACATAATAATAATAATGATAATATTTTTTTTCATTTAAAGTCCTCTTTTTTTTGTAATATAATGAAAATCGAATAAAATATTAATTAAAATAATTAATGTTTTTAGACAATAATATTAATAATACTGAGAATGTGTGTTGTAACAATGTTAAATATTTCATTTAAATTAGGAAATGTTCAAAAATATAAATAAAATAAATATCACTAACTTCTTGAATATATATGATATATGAGTATGTAAAATATTTTTTTTGAATAATTATAATAATAAGGTTGACAATAGGTGTATTTGTCGTTATCTTTTGTTCCCTTTTTTGATATGGGGATTTGAAAAAAAAGCGAAAAATATTAAAGTTTTCACTTGACAATAGAAAATGATTGTCGTAATATTATGGGCTTTGACAAAATGATTAAATTTCTCTCTTAAACAGAGAATTTTGAAAAAAAAGTAAAATTATTAAAGTTTTTACTTGACAATAAGAAATGATTGTCGTAATATTATAGGCTTTGATAAAATGATGTTTGAAAAATAGGGTGTATGCAAATAAAGTAATATGAGTTTTAGTAAAATTAAGCAAAGCTTAGTTTAGTTGATTGAAGCTAGGAATAGAAAATTAAAAAAATATATATAAATATTTTACAATGGAGAGTTTGATCCTGGCTCAGGATGAACGCTGGCGGCGTGCTTGATACATGCAAGTCGAACGAGAAACCCCGAGCTTGCTTGGGGGAGTAAAGTGGCGAACGGGTGAGTAATGCATAGACAACTTGCCTTAAAGATTGGGACAACCTTGGGAAACTAAGGCTAATACCGAATAATATGGTTATCTTAATGATAGCTATTAAAGGGGGCTTCGGCTCTCGCTTTAAGATAGATTTATGTCTGATTAGCTTGTTGGTGGGGTAATGGCCTACCAAGGCGACGATCAGTAGCTG
>JAOZRH010000059.1 GCA_029931905.1 Fidelibacterota bacterium | reverse complement strand
AATGGGTTAAAGAATAAGAAATAAAGCCACGAAAGGCAACAACGAATAACAACAACGAATAACACTAATTACACTAATAAGGGATAAAATAGAAAATGAATAACAAGTTATTATATCCAGAATTATCATATAAAATCATTGGTATTGCCATGGAAGTATATAATCGTATTGGTTCTGGTTTCCCTGAAAAATTGTATGAAAGAGCGTTGATGATTTTATTTAAAAAAAATGGAATCCAAGCACAAAATCAAGTTCATTTTAATGTAGTGTTTGAAGGAAAAGATATTGGAAAGTTTGTTACAGATATAATAGTTGAAAATAAAATCATATTAGAAATTAAATCCATTAAGGAACTAAATAATATTCATAAAACACAAACTATTAATTATTTAAAAGCAAGTGGATTAAAATTAGGTATATTGTTAAATTATGGGGAAAATAAATTAAAATCCGAACGACTAATAAATCTGAACAACGAATAACAACAACGAATAACACTAATGACACTAATAAAGAATAAAATTGAAAAAATATTATACAAAAAACAATATAATCTTTGATACAAATTATAAAAATAAATTAGAGAAATTTGTGAAATTAGTTGTCAAAAATTAAAGAAATAAATTAGAGAAATTTGCGAAATTAGTTGTTAAAAATTAAAGAAATAAATTAGAGAAATTTGTGAAATTAGTTGTCAAAAATTAGAGGGAGAGAAATGAAAATAAAATCATTAGTATTAACCGGATTTGGAATAAACTGTGAGGAAGAAATGGCCTCCGCATACCAATCACCAAACACAACTGTAAAAATTTTGCATTTGAATGAGTTGTTTTTAGGGAAATATTCTATTCACGATTTTGATATTTTAAATTTCCCTGGTGGTTTTTCCTTTGGTGATGACATTGGTTCTGGAAAAGTGTTAGTTAATAAAATTAAATTTAAAAAACTATCAACAGGAAAATATTTTATTGATGAAATAGATAAATTCATTTCTCAAAATAAAATTATCTTAGGTGTTTGTAATGGATTTCAAGTATTAACTAAAATGGGATTATTGCCCAACATAAATGGAAATTATGAAGAGGAAGTTACTCTAACTAAGAATGACTCGGGAAAATTTGAAGATCGATGGGTGAAATGTAAAATTAATCCAAATTCAAAATCACCATTCTTAAAAAATGGACAATTTCCCAATAATCTTATTGAATTACCAGTTCGACATGGAGAAGGTAAATTAATTATAAAAAATGATGAAATTAAAAATAAAATAATCGAACAATCATTGAACTTTTTGAGCTATACAGATAAAAATGGAACGATTACAGACAAATATCCAGCTAATCCAAACGGATCAGAATTAAATTGTGCAGGATTAATCAATCCTAAAGGAAATGTATTGGGTTTGATGCCACACCCCGAAGCATTTCTCTCGTTATATAATCATCCAAATTGGGGAAAACTCAAACGAGAAAATCCGAATATTTCCGAAGATGGACAAGGTTTAAAATTGTTTCAAAATGTAATAAATCATCTAAAATAATAATTTCAATAGGAGAAAAATGTCAAACAATATCAAAATAAAAAGAGCACTTATAAGTGTTTCCGATAAAAGTGGAATTGCCGAATTAGCAAAAAAATTACATCAAACCGGTTGTGAAATAATTTCAACAGGTGGAACAAAAGCAGTATTAGAAAAGGAGAATATTCCAATAACAGATATTACAAAAGTTACGGGAAATCCCGAAGCATTTGGTGGACGAATGAAAACAATTTCGTTTCAGATTGAATCCGCTCTACTTTTTGACAGAGAAAAAGATAAAAATGAAGCAGATAAATTAGACATTTTACCAATCGATTTGGTGGTTTGCAATCTTTATCCTTTCGAAAAAGTGAAAAATGAAAATTCAAATTTAGAAAAACTGATTGAAAATATTGATATCGGTGGACCTACAATGGTAAGAGCTGGAGCAAAAAACTATAAATTCGTTGCTGTTGTTGTTGACCCTTCTGATTATGCAAAAATCGGCAAAGAACTAAATGAAACCGATGGTGCTTTGTCAGTAGAGACAAGATTTGAATTGATGCGAAAAGCTTTTAATCATACTGCAGATTATGATTCGCTAATTGCCACTACAATGGACGAAAATGCAAATATAAAATCATTACGACTTGCTTTTACAAATGGTAGTGAATTAAGATATGGCGAAAATTCTCATCAAAAAGGATATTTTTTACAAAAAAACAATTCTGATTTTTCACTTAAAGATATTAAAGTTCTACATGGAAAAGAATTGTCGTATAATAATATTTTCGATATGCAAGCGGCAATTGAATCGGTGAAAGATTTGACGGATGTCGGCTGTGCAATTATCAAACATGCAAATCCTTGTGGATTAAGTGAGGGGAAAAATCAAAGAAAAGTTTTTGAAAATGCTTGGGCTGGCGACCCTGTTTCATCATTCGGATCTGTTATTGCATTTAACAAAAATGTAACAAAAGAGACGGTTGAATTTCTTCAATTAGATGCAAAAAAAATAATGGATAGAAAATTTATTGAAATAATAATCGCCCCTTCTTTTTCAAAAGATGCCATAAATTATCTTTTTCAACATAAAAATCTTCGTGTAGTTGAATTTGATTCCCAAAAACTCAATCAAAAAAACGATATGAAATTTTTATTTAATTCACTTTTATTTCAACAAAAAGATAATGAGTTATTTTCAAAAAAAGAAATTGTTACAGAAATCAAACCCAATGTAAATGATGCACTTTTTCAATTTGGAATAATTGCAATGAGACAATTACATTCTAATGCTATTGTAGCCGTAAGAAAGTTAGATGACGGCGATATGCAACTTTTAGGAATGGGATGCGGACAACCAAATCGTGTAAATTCTGTATTATTAACAATTGAAAGATGTCGAGCAAATTTAAAAAATGAATACAATGGTGTTATTGACGAATTTGAAAATTATGTAAAACAACAAATGGAGAAAGTTGTACTATTTTCTGACGCATTTTTTCCATTTGCAGACAATGTAGAATTAAGTCATAAAGCAGGAATAAAAACAATTGTTCAGCCCGGCGGTTCAATTCGTGATAAAAAAGTAATTAAAAAATGTGATGAATTGGGTGTTGGTATGATTTTTACTGGAACAAGACATTTTAAACATTAAATAGTAACCAAAAACACAAAATATACTATTTATTTTTGTGTCTTATTATGGTTAATCCTCCCATTTCCCATTTCACTTTTCACTTATTACATTTCACTTTTCCCATTTCCCATTTCCCATTTCACTTATCACTTATCACTTATAAAAGTTCTACCCAAGTAATTCCAGCACCACCAGATTCTAATGGCGCATCTTTGAAATTCTTTACTCGTTTATCATTAGTTAGAAATTCATTTATTAATTGTTTCAAAATTCCATATCCTTTTCCATGTAAAATTTCTACATTAAATATTTCATTTACAACAGCATTATCTATAAATTTTTCAACTTCAGCCATCGCCTCATTTCCTCTTTTTCCCCTTAAATCAATACGAAACGACATGTTGTCTGTTGTTTTTTTAAACGAAGTCATAATTTTCTGTTTTTTATTTACTTTCGGCGAGAGCCAATCTAAATTCAATCTCATTCTCGAACCATTAACATCAACCCAGATTTTTTTATTCTTCCGATTTATCTCTAAAATTGTGCCATTAGAATCAAGCGAAGCAATGTAAACCTTTTTGCCAATGCTAATATCTGACCACTTAAATATGGTTCTTTTTTTCCTCTCTATTTTTTCTTCTTTTTCGGTAATTTTATTTTTTACTTTTTGAAATGAATTTTTTGCTTCCCTGATTGAATCTTTGCTCGCATTATTTGCTACTATATATTTGATTGTTTTTTCTAATTTACTCTGCATATCGCTAACAAGATTATTTGCATGAATTATTGCATCTTTTTCAGCTCTTCTAAATTTTTTATTAATCTCTTTTCTATGATCAATAATTTCTTTTTCCATTTTTTTAATATTTTTTTCTCGTTCAGTACTTTTTTTATTAAGCTCATCATAATTAAAAATTTTCTTCTGTAAATCAATAATTAAATCTTCTAATTTTTCTTGTCGTTCTCCAACATTATTTGTTGCATAATTAATTACACTTGCATCTAAATTATATCGTTTAGCAATTTCTAAGGCATAACTACTTCCGGGAATTCCCAATTTAAATTCGTAAGTTGGTTCAAGATTTTTGTTGTTAAAAGTCATACTCGCATTCTCTAATTCTGGTATTTGAAAAGCTAAAGTTTTCAATGCTCCATGATGTGTTGTTGCAAAAATAAGTGTCTTCCGCTGAATTAAATTTATCAATATTGCTTCTGCTAATGCCGACCCTTCTCTTGGATCTGTTCCTGTTCCCAATTCGTCTAACAAAACTAAACTTTTTGAGGTGGCATTATCTAAAATATTTTTTAACTTCAAAATATGTGCCGAAAAGGTTGACAAATCGCCATCTATTGACTGGTCATCACCAATATCAATAAATATCTTGTCAAATTCTGGAATTGAACTATTACTATCTGCCGGAATCAATAATCCAGCCCAATGCATCAAAGATATCAATCCAATTGTTTTTAAAGTTACAGTTTTTCCTCCAGCATTTGGACCTGTTATTATTACGCCATGTTTATCTTCATTTAGAAATATATTCAACGGAACAACTTCTCGATGAAGTGCAAGAACTATATTTTTTCCATTTTTTATTATGAATTTATTACCATTATTTATTGGTTTATTACACTCAAATTTTACGGCTAATCTTCCTTTTGTATAAATAAAATCCAACTCTTCCAACAAATATATTGCAGAATGTAATTCTTGAAAATGCTCTCTCAATAAACTTGTCTTCTCTTTAAGAATTCTCTTAATTTCTTCCTTTTCTTTTGACACAATCTCTGCAAGTTTGTTATTTAACTCCACAATTTCAATTGGTTCAATATAAAATGTTTGCCCACTATGACTTTGATCGTGAATAATTCCCTGAACACTATTTTTTTTTGAAGATTTGATAGGAACAACATGTCGATTATTACGAAAAGCAATTTGTTCTTCAACTGCAATATTATTTTTTGCTAAATTCGATGCAATAGATTGTATTTTATCTTTAATTCTATTACTCGTTCTTTTAATTTGATTTCTAATATTTTTCAATTCTTTTGAAGCATTATCTGCCAATTTTCTATCTGGTGTAAAAATTGATTTTATTTCACTTTCCACATCTCTTAAATCATAATAATTAATCTTTACTAATTTTTTTAATCCCGAATATTTATTTTCTCTGGTTTTAAAATATTTGTTTATTCGATTCTGATAATGTAAAATTTCACTAATTAAAAATAAATCCTCTAAACTAATTGCCGTTCCAAGAATTGCGATATGACTCATTACTTCATCTTGTGTTGGAAAATTTAACAACGGCAAAGAACTATCTAACGCAATCAAATCTCGCATTTCTAAAGTCAATTCTTGCTCATATTTAACCTTCTCAATCGAATGAAAAGATTCTAATTTTTGTATCATTAACCCAGCCTTTTCTGTATGGGCATATCCAGTTAACAAATCTTTTATTCTATTAAACCCTAGTAAATCATACATTTTGTTTTGTTCTATTGAATTCATTAAAATTTGTCGCCTATTTTAATAAAAGAATTTTTTGAGTTAGAAAATCTGATGAAGTTAAATTGTATCGAACCTGATAATTTACAAAATAGATTCCTGACGCAACTGCAAAACCACTTTCATTTACTCCATTCCATCTCACCACATAAAAACCTTCTTCTACAATTTGATCGACTATAGTAATTATTTTTTGACCAAGAATATTATAAATAGAAATCTTTACCAATCCATTTTTCGGTATAGAATAAGGTAAAGATACAGTGGGATTAAATGGATTTGGGTATGCAGGAAATAATTTTAATTTTTCTGGTATCGCTATTTCTGCCATTTCTTTTATGTCAACCGTTGGAGTTGATATTTTTGGACTACTACCAAAAGCACCTAAACCCGGAGCCGTTCCTGAATATTCTTCACTTGATAGATTTATTATCGTATCACCTTCCAAAACAAAAAAAGCAGTTCCAATATTCTCACAGGGCGAACCAACATTAAGATTATAATCATTGTTTACAACTCCAACAAAATTTGGATTCGAATCAATATTTCCCGTTAACCAATTTATGTAACCAGCATTAACGATTCCAGATTCTCCGCCCTCAACATCAGAATTCGTAATATGAATTGAATCGGCGTTTAAATAAATTTCTTGCGGTGAATTTTGCCATAAAATAGAATTAGCAACAACAACTTCCGAATCCCAATCCAAATAGAAAGCACCGCCATTTGCATCAGAACTATTTCCATAAAAAGTCGTATTTATTGCTTTTATTTCAGATTGATTTATACAACTTATTCCTGAACCGTTTCCATCAGAATTATTTTTAGCAATTATTGTATTTTGTAAAAACATTTCTGTTTCTGAACAATGAATTCCACCTCCATAATTTGAAATAGATTTTGGCGATTTTGTTTTATACAATGTTTGCAAATTTGGTGAAAGTGTTGCATTTTTTGTTGCCGAATTTTCCCAAATATTAACATTCTGTAAATTTAAAATGCTATTGTTAAATGAATAAATTCCACCACCTCCACTAGCTAAATTGTTCACAATATCAACATCAAATAAATACAATTTCGAATTTGAACTTGAAATTCCTCCACCAAATTTATCCGTAGAATTTGAGGAAATAACAACATCATTCAAAATTGCTTCAGAATTAATAAAATCTATACCAGCTCCATATTCAGCGGAACAATCACTAATAACCAAATTTTTTAACTGCACTTTTGTATTATAACAGAAAATTCCACCTCCACGATAGTCGGGATATTTATATGTTCCTTTTCCGTTTTTCAAAGTTAATCCATTAATAATTACATTTTTTGCACCAGTATTTTCTATTTGTATTACACTTTTATTTAATGATGAATCAACCGATATTATCGTGCTATCAATATAAGTAGAATCGCCCGTAATTAGAATATGTGAACCAATACACAGTGCTTTATCTACACTTATACCTTCTGAATAAATTCCGGGAGCAATTAAAATTGTATCACTTTCAATTGCGTTATTTATACCAGATTGAATTTGTGAAAAAGGTCGATCTATAGAACCATTTCCATTTATTTCGTTCCCATCAAGTGAAATATGATAAATGTTTTCACTATTAATTGGTGCTTTTCTACTATTTTCATAAGCTCCAATATCAACATAAGAACCTGTAGGATTTGGTCTGACATTCCCCTCAATATCCTCTCCAAAAGAAATATCATTTGTTCCCATTCCAATACAATAAGAATAATCTGAAAGATGATAATCGCTACTATCAGCAGCTATAAAATATGGTAAAATATTCAGGTTTCCTTCGCCACTCCATCCACCAATCACATCAGAATATGTAATAGTAACAGAATCATTTTCAGCATAAATCGAATCCCAAATTATTGAATTTTTACAAATAAATTTTGTCGTATTTAAAAATAATTCATTATTTGCGATCGTATTATTAGTGATTTCTATCGAAGAATTATTACTATTAATTGCTGAACCATCACCGCTAATTATCTGATTATCAGTTATCAAACAATTCTCAAATTCACAAGAGGAATTATTAATAAAAAATCCCCCACCAGAATTTGTTGAATTATTTTCTGAAATAATACTTCTCGCCAAAACTAAATTTGAATTTTCAATATAAAAACCAGCTCCATTTTTTTCTGCTGAATTATTTAGAATTGTTATTTCATTCATATCTTGAGTCGAATTTTTTAAGTAAATTGCGCCACCGAATATTTTAGCAGTATCGTTTCCAAGTGTAATATTTTCACAAATTGCATCTGAATTGTTAAAATAAATTCCACCACCACAACTATCGGCAACATTATTTTCAATTATCAAATGCGACAAATTTGGATTAGAGTTTTTGCAATAAATTCCACCACCATTGAAATTTGTTGTCGAATTTGCTTTTCCATTTTTTATTATAATTCCCATTAATATCGAAGTCGAATCCTCGCCACCATCATAAATAACTACACTACCGCTATCATTTCCAGAAATTATCGTATTTGTAATATGACTCTCATTTCCATTAATAAAATATTGCGAAGCAAGTGTAAGATTTTTTCCGTCAAAATCTATATTTTCTTTATAAGTTCCATTTTTTACAATAATTGTATCATTTGTGTTTACAAAATTTATCGCCTGCTGAATTGTTGAAATACTATCTGGAACATAAACCACATTTCCAAAAGCCGACATTGCGAAAATCATTAATAATAATATATTTTTTTTCATTTTATCTCTTTTTCATTCATTTAAATCAAACATTTTTCTTTATCAAATATACATATTTTTTTTCAACTTTGAAAATTTAAATAAATGTTTATCATTATCTCAAAAAAAATCTGCTATTAATTAATTTAATTGTCGTATTGGCAGAATTATTTTCATTATGTCTCAATATATTTAATGTTTATGCCAATATTGCACATATTTTACTTTGGCACAAAATATGCACCACTTATTAACGAAATTGAAATTTGAAATAAAAAAAAGGAGAAAAAAATGAGACATTTAACAAAAAGACAAGGTAACGAAATATTTCCAAACAATTTAAACGATTTTTTCGGAGCTTTTCAAGACAACTGGGGACAAAATTATTCACCAAGAATGAATTTATTGGAGACAGACAACGAATATAAATTGGAAGTTGAAGCTCCAGGAGTAAAAAAAGACGACATTAATATTTTATTTGAAGATAACATATTAACCGTCTCTGGTGAAAAAAAATCCGAAAAGAAAGAAGAATCATCTCGTTATCACATCAATGAAATCAGCTTTGGAAGTTTTACACGAAGTTTTGAATTACCTTCACACATTGATTCTGAAAAAATTGAAGCAAAATGGAATGATGGAATGTTGAATATAGTTATTCCAAAATCAGAGAAGGCAAAAGCAAAGAAAATTGCTATTCATTAGTAAAAAATTAACAACTGATTTTCAAGGGAGTGTAATGCTCCCTTGTTTATTTTATGTTAATATTTAGGTTGTATATATACGATAATATTCATAAATTACAGCATTAATAAATAATGGAGGTATTATATGTCAAATGCAATCTATAAGGTGGCAAAAGCAGAAAACGAAGCAATTAAATCATATTCTATTGGAAGCTTGGAGAAAAAATCTTTAAAAGCAAAATTGAAAGAACTAAAGAATAAACAAATTGAAATCCCTTTAATTATTGGTGGAAAAGAGATTAAAACAGGAAATATGGGAGAATGTCGAATTCCACATGATCATAAACATATTCTTGCTACTTATCATAAAGCAGGTGAAAAAGAGGTTCAACTTGCAATTAAAGAATCACAAAAAGCTTGGAAAAAATGGTCAAAAATGCACTGGAAATCTCGAGTAGCAATTTTTAAAAAAATGGCTGTTCTTCTCGCTGGTCCATATAGAGATTTACTTAATGCGTCAACAATGTTATCACAAAGTAAAACAGTATTTCAAGCAGAAATTGATGCGGCTGTAGAGATGATAGACTTTTTTAATTTCAACGCAGAATATTTAACAGAAATTTATCAAACTCAACCAAAATATAGCCCTGATGGAATGTGGAATAGTTTAGAATATCGCCCATTAGAGGGGTTTGTTTTTGCAGTTACTCCATTTAATTTTACTTCTATTGCTGGAAATTTGCCAACTGCTCCAGCATTGATGGGAAATGTTGCTTTATGGAAACCTGCCTCAAGTTCTGTCTATTCAGCATATTTTACCATGCAATTATTTAAAGAAGCTGGTTTACCTGATGGTGTAATAAATTTCATTCCTGGACGCGGATCAAAAATTGGTAAAATGATTATGGATAGTGAATTGTTAGCTGGAATTCATTTTACAGGGTCAACTGCTGTATTTCAAAATATGTGGAAAACTGTTGGTAATAATATTTCAAAATATCGTTCATATCCAAGAATTGTTGGCGAAACAGGTGGAAAAGATTTTATTTTTGCACACAAATCGGCAGATGTTGATGCTTTAGTAACTGCTGTAATTCGCGGTGCTTTTGAATATCAAGGACAAAAATGTTCTGCTGCTTCTCGAATTTACATACCATCAAATATTTGGAAAGAATTTGAAGAAAAGTATGTAAAAGAAGTCAAAACAATTAAAATGGGCGATGTAGATGATTTTACAAATTTTATGACTGCGGTTATAGATGCTCCAGCATTTGAAAGTATTACAGAATATATTGACTATGCGAAAAAACATGACGAAGCGAAAATAATCACTGGTGGAAATTACGATAATTCGAAAGGTTACTTCATTGAACCAACAACAATTGTAACAACAAATCCAAAATTTAAAACAATGGAAGAAGAAATATTCGGACCTGTTGTGACAATTCATGTTTATGATGAAAACAAATATGAAGAGATGTTACACATATGCGATGAAACAAGTCCTTATGCATTGACTGGTGCGATTTTTTCAAAAGATAGAGAAGCTCTGGAACTTGGAAAAGATATTCTAACTCATGCCGCCGGAAATTTTTATATCAATGATAAACCAACAGGAGCCGTAGTTGGACAACAACCATTTGGTGGTGCTCGTGCATCTGGAACAAACGACAAAGCTGGTTCACCTTCTAATCTTATGCGATGGGTTTCAATGCGAACGGTAAAAGAAACATTTAATCCACCAAAAGATTATAGATATCCATTTATGGAAGAAAAATAAAAAGGAGTTAACCACAAAGGACACAAAGGGGTCGCAAAGGCCACTAAGAAGACAATTTAAATATTTTTTAATATCATCAGTTTGTGAATTCTTCGTGTGCTTAGAGTGGTAAAAAAAATAATATGACAGAAGATAATTGGCCACAAAGAACACAAAGGGGTCACAAAGGACACCAAGAAGAGAATTTAAATAT
>JAOZRH010000228.1 GCA_029931905.1 Fidelibacterota bacterium | reverse complement strand
TACAAATGTTCAATTAAAATTTTTATCCCTATTCCTATTAAAATGATTCCTCCAAATACTTCTACAGATTTTCCTAATTTTTCCCCAAAATATTTTCCAAGTTGTAATCCAATTATTGAAACTATAAATGTAACGAATCCGATAATAAAAACGGGTGTTATAATTGATAAATTCAAAAATGCAAAACTTACTCCAACTGCAAAAGCATCAATGCTAGTTGCAAAGGATTGTCCCATTAATGTCAACATTTTTAATTCAATATTTTTTTCAACACCATTTTTTTGTAATCCTTCATAAATCATTTTTCCACCAATAAAAGATAAGAGTAAAAATGCTATCCAATGGTCAAAACTCTTAATGTATTTTTCAATGCCAATTCCCATAAACCATCCAATTAAGGGCATTAATGCTTGAAAACTTGCTAATGAAAAAGAAATTAATAAAATCCTTTTTACATTTAAATTTTTTATTGTTAATCCATTTGTTATTGATACGGCAAAGGAATCCATAGATAAACCAATTGCTATCAATATTATTGTGATAATGTCCATATTATTTTTTAATTATTGCTGTTTTTTCATGTTTTTTTCAACTTTAATCATATAGTTATAATATTTTTATCAAACATTAAATATTCAAAAACTCTTCATATCCTTTTTTTCTCAATAAACATGCTGGACATTTACCACAACCATATCCCCAACTATGTAATTTTGAACGATCGCCATTATAACAAGTGTGAGTATTTTTTTTAATAATATCTAATATTCCAAGTTCATCGGATAATTTCCAAATCCCTGCTTTTGAGAGACTTTGTAATGGTGTAATAATATTAATTTCGCGTTCAAGTCCAAGTTGTAAAGAATTTTCCATAGACTTTATGAAATCTCCTCTGCAATCAGGATAACCAGAATAATCTTCTTCATTTACACCAATAATAATATCAGTTATTTTACTTTTATATGCAACTGCAGAAGCAAAGGATAAAAAAATAATATTTCTTCCCGGAACAAAACTATTGGGAATTTTTTTCGATGAATCGTCCATTTTTATATCATTAGTTAATGAATTTCCACCGATTTTTTTAAAGGCGGGAATAGTAAATTCGTGTAATTCTATTGATAATTTTTCGGCAATATCTTTTGCACATTGATATTCTATTTCGTGTTTTTGAGAATAATGAAAGAATATTCCCTCGATATTTTCATATTTGTTTTTTGCCCAGTATAGACAAGTTGTAGAATCTTGTCCTCCAGATAACAATACTATTGCATTTTTATTCATTATATTCGTTCCTTTAAGGTAAAGAAAATTAAAAAAGTATTATGTAGTCAATTTAAATTTTATTGAGTTCCGAGTATTTTATTAGTTTGTAGAGTCAATTTCCATTTTGGATTATTCATTACATATTCGTGACAATATTTTGCAACATTCACATCGAAAAAATTTGCCGATTCTTTTCCAATATCTTCATTATGAGTTGGATTTTTTGGACTGACGAAATAGTGATCCGCTTTTATTCCGTAAGAATTTGGAGTTTCACCCATTCCAACAACACATTTTACTTCATCACATTTTTTGATTTTTATTTTATCATTTTTTGGTGAAACGGCAATCCAACTAAAATAATTATGTTTTATTTCGTACATTCCATTTGTTTCAAGATATAATTTATATCCTTCATCGTATAATTTTTTTGCTAATTCTGTGCTATCTTGTAGTAACGGTTCTCCACCTGTGAATACGACTCTTTTTGATGGAAAATTTTCAATATTATTCATTATTTCTGACACATTCATGTCAATTCCAGATAAAAATTCTGTATCGCAAAATTCACATCTTAAATTGCAATTTGAAAAACGAATAAAAATAGCTGGTGTTCCAGTATGAAGTCCTTCAGCTTGAATGCTGTAAAAAATGTCGTTTATTTTGTATAAGTTACTTGATTTGTTGGTGTTTCCCATAATCTCACTTGTTCTATAGTCAATAATTTTACTAATTTATCAAAGATCCATTTTGATAGGTTTTCAGCAGTTGTTTCATTTGAAAAAATATTATGTTTCAAAGTTTTTGGAAAAGCATTCATCAATAGTGAATCTTTTTCATAAATTGCTGTTGAATGATCTAATTTGTCAACAATATTTTTATTAACAATATTTTTTAAATCACCGAAATCAATAATTAATCCATTTTCGTCAATATTACCAGAAACAATAACTTCCAATTTATATGTATGACCATGTAAATTTACACACTTCCCTTTATGAAAGGTTAATCGATGAGCCATATCGAAATGGAATATTTTTGAAACTTGTGTTTTCATAATTTTATCACTCCTTTAAAAACCAATGAAATATAATAATAACATTTTATAAATAAAAACTAACTTTTTTATTTTTTTTTATATAAATTACATGTATGGATAAAATGAAAATTAAATTTTGGGGAGTTAGAGGATCTATTCCAACTCCAATGTCTAATGAAATATTTAAGAAAAAAGTAAAATCAATTTTATCTGAAATTACTTTGGAAGATATTTCTACACCTGAAAAGAGAAATAAATTTGTTGATAATTTACCATTTAAAAGTACTGTTGTTGGTGGAAATACCGCTTGTATTGAATTACAAGTAAAAGATAAATTGTTTATTTTCGATATGGGTAGTGGAATAGTTCAATTGGGAAATTATTTAGTAGAGAAACAAAAAACCAATCTTGATTTACACATTTTTATAAGTCATACTCATTGGGATCATATTTTAGGATTGCCATTTTTCAAACCAGCTTATAATTCTGAAAATCAAATTACATTTTATTCACCAATTCCAAATTTAGAGGAAAGATTAGTTTTACAACAAGATTCAAGATTTTTTCCAGTTGCATTGGAAAATTTTCCGGCAAAGAAAAAGTTTGTTCAGTTAGAAAAAAATAAAACAATAGAGATTGAT
>JAOZRH010000227.1 GCA_029931905.1 Fidelibacterota bacterium | reverse complement strand
ATTCTTTTACAAAAATAAATGAATTTAATAATTATTCAACTAATGATAATAAACCCAAAATTATTTCATTTAAAAATTATAAAGCATTTGTAATATTACCTGTTTATGATGAAATATATACTTATTTTTATAATGACAATAGACTAAACAGTCAATCAAATTATATACATGAATTTACATCAATAAATCCATATGATACATACAAGTATGAATATATTCTTAGTGATGCAGATTTTTATAAAGATAAATTGTTTTTTGTTTATGAAAAATGTGAAGAAAATGGAAAAGGATTTGATATTTGGGGCAATGTGCAAAAAATTGAAAATATAAATTTAGAAGAAGAAAGGTTTTATGAACGAGTAAACGATGATTTTTTATATCAAAATTTTCCAAATCCATTTAATTCTAAAACTAAAATTGCATATAGAATACATTCTATTCATAAGGTAGAAATAAATATATATGATATTTCTGGTAAAAAGGTCAAATCATTAATTAATGAATATCAAGGACAAGGAATTTATGAAATTGAGTTTGATGCTAGTGATTTGTCTTCAGGAATTTATTTTTGTCAATTAAAAGCATTCAAAAACATAACAATTAAAATGGTGGTTATAAAATAATAATAATAAAACTCATATAAATTATTTAAATTTCTATAATTCATAATCAAGAATAAAATTAAAGTATTAGTGAAATTATAATTTTAAATATAATATCCTAAATAACTTGTTTAACAAAAAATTCAACTGTTTTATTTTCAATATATTAAAGAAGTAATTTTTAAATGACGACGAAATTTTCCTGTGCCTTCTAAAATATTGTTTGGATCTTTTAAGATAAATCCGTTACTAAATTCAAATGAAATATGATTTTTTCTAACAAAGATACCACCGAAATCATCATCAAGAGAAAACATTATTCCACCATACATCATTCGGTCGTTGACTGTTTTATTATTATTAAATACAATTCCGCGTAGTTTCTGTAAAATTAGATATTTTTCGTCATCAATTATTTGAATTTCTTCGAGAAAATTATGAACTTGTTCGTTATTTGATTTTATCATAATTATTTTTTCATTCCATTGATATTCCAAGGCAAAATAACAGCATTTTTTTTGTTAAGTTCGGATTTAACTCTCATAAAGGCAATTCCTGCATATTTTTTGGAGTTATATTTTGAATTTACCCAATTATCGTAGGTAGTTTCGAATGTAGAATATCTACTTGTTGATGCTTCTCTAAAATATTTCACACCATTTATTTCCACAATCATTAACATATGAGCCGAAAAAATATTGTCTTTATTTGCAAATAGAAGGGCAACAATATCTCCATTTTTAACATTTTTTTTAACTTTGGATAGATTTTTTAATGGCACATAATCTATTGTAATTTTTCTATCAGGTTGAATATATCGTAAATCTGTCATACCTTTATTTTTGAAAAATTGTTTATGTGAAATTGTTCTTGTCATCTTTTTTGCATATTTTCCACCGACTTTTTTTGAAACATCATCGAGTATCCAATCATTTTCTGGCAACCAATCGCCGATTGTATAATGATTTCTCGTTCGCATTCCGATAATTCCATCTTTATATCGTATTTGCTGAAGATTATTGAAAAAATTGTCCCAACTATCAGATATTGACATTGCAAGAACATGTTCACAATAAACCATACAATTTGTACTGTCAAAATCAACTAACGGATAAGATTCCAGAAGGGCATAGGGTCCATCACCAGTAGCAGTCCAGCTATAAGGCATTCCTAAGAATAATTCTGAATATAAATTAATTCTGTCGGTAATTGTTAAATTGTTTTGACTTTCATTTTTCAATAGTAAATCAATCTCAATATTGGTCATATTATAAATCTTTTTTGAATGATTATTGTCAGCAAACAATAATATTACTAATGAAATTGTTAAAATAAATATTTTTTTCATTTTTATTTTTCCTTTTTAAATATAAAATTATTTCAATTTGTTAATAAAACCATATTTCTGGATTCGTGATTTTCGAGATATTTGTTTCATTCCGTTTTCAGTTTGAATGAAATGTTCTCTTGGCAAGCTAGCATTTTTACTTAATTCATTTTTTCCAAAAATCATTTTTTTAATTTCAACAGCACTTGTTAATGAACCTTTATCTAAATTAAGATTTCTTTCTTTATAACTTAAATTATTCGGATCAATAGTGTCATAAACTGTAAATTCTAACATGTTATTATTATTTGATGCATTCACAAAAAAAGTATCTGTTTGCCATATTAATCTTATTTGATTTTCAATAATGTCCCATTTCAATGTAAATAATATTTCACTAGCACTGATTACAAGTGTGTCATTATTCCTAAAATCATATGATAAATTACCACATACTTCATTTAGTATCGGCATATATATTTCTTTTGGAGTATTTGCAGATATATTAACTTTTTTTACCTCTAACGAACCTTTTTTCACTTTAACAGAATCGGTTGCATCTCTTGTCGGTAAATAAATATCATTTGAAACTGTGAGTTTATATTTAGTAGTGTCAAAATAGATAATACCACTGTTTACAACACCAAATGTATTACGAGTTGAATCATTTAAAGTATATCCACACATTATGTTATTATCAGAATAAGTTCTTGAATGATATTCAAACCAAAAAAATGGATAATCACATCCAATTTTATCTAAACCAAGATAAATATATGTTGAATTGTAATCAATAAAATTAAAATACTTTAAAGTAATTGTGCCTATTTTTTCTCCATAATCAAATGATATTCCGCCATCTGCCTTATCATAAATGTTAAATGCTTTTTGATTAGAATTAGTAGTTATTTCTAAAGAAGATTCTCTTTCATTTAAATACCAAATATTTTCTGTTAAAAATGATTCAGTAACCGGAATATTCTCACTATCATCATCGTCATTGAAAAAACAACCTGTTAGAGTGACAAATAACAAAGCTAA
>JAOZRH010000058.1:4735-11243 GCA_029931905.1 Fidelibacterota bacterium | reverse complement strand
AGCTCCAGAAGAAGTATCTAACGTAAAAGAACGTAAGAAAACTGTACGAAAAGCAACAAAAATGATTGAAGAAGATGATATTATTTTTGTTCGTGATAATGTAAAAACTATGTCTTATATTGAAATGGCAGAAGCACGTCAGCTAACTAAATTTCAGGTAAATCGTATTTTGATGGATTTGAAAAAGAAAATACGTAAAGCAGTTAAAGGTACACCTAAAGAAGCAGCTATTGAAGAGTATATTAAAAATACTCTTTCACGTCCAGAAGATGCCGGTGTTGGTAGAAAAGGTTCTGGTAAAGTTTCACAGTCACTTGATTCTGTTGTTGGTGATATTCTTGGTAGTATCGGATAAATTAATTTAGTATAATAAAAAATAAAGGAGTGAATTTATATTATTTAATAATTTTAATACAATATTTTTTCACTCCTTTTTTACTCAATGCAGAACTAGCCTCTAAGTTAGGTTATTCTCATATTTGAAAGATTCTGAATTGAAGCAATGGAGGTTTTTATGGCTGTTGAAATTGTAAAAAATACTAAATTAAAAAAATATTGTCAGTATTGTAAACGACATACTAATAATCCATCATATTGTAAATTATATAAAAAATATGTTGGAAGAAAAGAAACATGTGAGAAATTCACAAAATAATATGCTCGATTGGCGGAATTGGTAGACGCATCAGACTTAAAATCTGAAGATCATATTGATCGTCCCAGTTCGATTCTGGGATCGAGTACCAAACATACTCTTAACGAATAGTAAATTATACTATTCGTTAAGATTTTTTTATTTTCAAAAATTATATAGAAATAATATATATACACTAAGTTTTTATTTTTAATATTCAAGGAAAAATTTATAATGAAAAAGAAAAATATTCAACAAAAAGATAAACCAAATTTTATTGAAGGATTAAAACAAATAACAAATTGGATTGTATATAATAATAGTAAAATAGATAAACTTGAATATATAATTGATCACTATAAATTAACTGAATTTATTATTAAACGATTATATTCATATATTTATTCATATCCACATATTATTTATTATTGTAATGAATATCTCAATGATAAATATATATTTAGTAATTTGTTTGGTAGTAAAATAAAAAAACAAGAAAATTTAATAAAATTTATTTCAAGTTTCGCTTATATTCTACATAAAAATAATTGTAGTAAACAAAACTTTATGTTTATTAAAAATGATACATTGGCTGATAAAAATAGAGATAATGTTAAAAATTTATTAAATGAATATTTTAATACTGTTAACGGCAAAATCTATAATGAGTCAGAATTAAATTTTTTATATGATTTATTTATAATTGGTAAAATTACTGATGTACATTTAATGAAAATTGATCAAGTTTTAAATAACGGCAAATCAACAATTAAATTACAAAATTATACTCGACCAAAAATTAAATTTGAAAATGAAATAGAACAACCTCAAATTAATATTAATCAAAATACATATATAAATGAATTTAATATTGAATTAAATAATTTAAAAAAGAAACAGTGTCATCAATGTAGTTTATATAATGATAAAATTATAAAGATCGATAGTAATGTTAGTAAAAAACAAAATATTGATATTGCTTTTTTTAATTTAAATAGTTCTTATGAAGATTATCAAAATAATTTAATATGTAGTGATGTAAAAGGTCAAGAAATAAGAAAAAAATTAAATTATTTATCAGAAAATAATGTAACATGGTTACTATCAAGCTTAATATTATGTAAGACAACTAAAGAAAATATAATCAATAATAATATATTTATAAATTGTCAACATATGTTTAAACATATATGTCAAATGTTTCCAGCTAAATATTATGTTTTTTTTGGATCAAAAACAAATCAAATAATTGGTATTAAAGGTAAAATTAGTCAAAATTCAGGAAAATTATTTAATAATTATTTAATTCCAGTTATTAGTCCAGAATCATTAAAAAGTAAAACAATGTTACAATTATGGGAACAAAGTTTTCAAAATATTTATCAAATTTTAAATTTAAATACTCAAGATAATTTATCAGCTACTCAAGATATTAAAATTCAAAAAAATAATAAACAAAGTAATCAAAATACTAACATATATAATTTTAATATATCACAAGATCAAATTATAACTGAAGTTGATGATAGCTTGACATTTTTTGATGTTAAAGAAATTAGTAAAGATAAAATAATGGAAATTTATTGCGACTCAAATGGTAATAAAAAATATTTATTTAAAGATTATATATTAAAAGTAAATATTAAAAATAATAATTTTTTAAATTGTAAAATGATTGATAATCAAACAGACACTATAGTTAATATTAAAGGTTCAAATAAATATTACATATCGAAATTATTAAACGATCAACTAAGTAATTATATATCACAATAAGAAAAAGGAAAATATTTATGGGAGATTTATCAGAAAATTTATCAAGAAAAGAATTCGAATGTGAATGTGGTTGTAAATTTGATACTGTTGATTTTGAATTGGTAAATATACTTCAAGATACAATTCAACATTTTACTAAAGAATATAAAACACGTATATATTGTATTATAACTGGTGGTAATAGATGTGTACAACATAATGAAAAAATTCAATTATTATATAATAGAGATTATATTCCTTTTTCATCAAATAGTCAACATATTTATGCTCGCGCTGCAGATTTTAAATTATATAAAAATAAAATTAAAAAAGAAAATCAGATATCATCAGTTGAAATTTATGAATATTTATATATAAAGTATCCAAATAAGTATGGAATTGGATGGTATATAAATCGTAATCATTTAGATACCCGCTCAGGTCAATTCGCTAGATGGGGAAGATAAATTATGTGGGTTTATATTAAACAAAAACATAAAGAAGCATTTTTCGAACAACATCCAAATATAACAAAATATTTTGATGATTTATGTTTACTTCAAAGTGATGATAAATATTTTCTTCCAAGGTATATATATAAAACATATCCTAGTAATTTTTTAAAAATAACAAATGGTATTAATGAAATTAAACCGAAACAAGCTAAATTTAAATTTATAGGAAAACTAAGAGAAAAACAAGAACCATTAGCTAAAACAGTTTTAAATATATACAAAACAAAAAAAACAGTTAATGGTGTAATTAAAGCTTTTCCAGGTATTGGAAAAACTATCATATCAATCTTTTTAGCATCAAAAATAGGTCTAAAAACTTGTATTGTTGTTGATAATACAAATTTAATTGAACAATGGATTAAAGCAATTATTACATTTACAAATCTTGAAGCTAAAGATATTGGTTTAGTTCAACAAACATTATTTGTAATTGATAAACCCATATGTATTGTTATGGTACAAACACTTCAATCTAAAATTAAATCTAATTTCAAATCTATTTTTAAAAAAATAGATGATGGACGATTTGGTTTAATAATATATGATGAAGTACATAAATCAAGTAGCGCTCCACAGTTTTCCAAATCTACACTTTTATTTAGAACAAAAAATATAATTGGATTAAGTGCATCTCCATTTCATTATGGAGTACATGATATACTTATGACTCGTACAATTGGAGAAATTATTTATGAAACATCTGATTATGATTTAACTCCAAAATATTATTTTGTATATTATAATTCTTTATTAAAAGGTAAACAAATTAATTCAATAAATTATATTCAAAATATCAATATGAAACGTGGTATATATAATAAATTAATTACTGAATCTAAAGTTTATCCTGAAATTATTAAAAATTATACTAAACGTCTATTAGCAGTAAAACATAGAATTATTATAATTTGTTCAACACAAAAACAAGTTGAAATAGTTTCAGATAAATTAACTAAATATAATATACAAAATCGAAAATTTTATGGAAAACAACGAGAATTAGATCGAAAAAAAGATAAAATTCTCGTTGCAACATATAGTTATGCTGGTGCAGGATTTGATTTTAAAGAATTAAGTGCTCTTATACTTGCATGTCCTCTTTCTGGAAAGAAATCAATAATACAAGTTGTTGGTCGAATTCTTCGAGTATGTAAAGATAAAAAAGAAGCAATTGTTTTAGACTTAATAGATTTAGCAGCACCATCATTTTTTATGCCTATGGTTAAAATGAAAAAAAAGTTAATACAAGATGAATTTAATTGTATTCCATTAGAGATTCAAGAATGAATAAATTTATAGATTCAAAACAATTGTTTATTGATAATCCTAAATTATATAATAAATTCATACAATATATTTGTGGAAGAAAATCAATAGTATTTGATATTGAATATTCAAATCTTATTGAAATTGAATTGTATGTTCAATTTATAAATTATTTAAAAAATAAAAAATAAGTAACTTTAATCAATGTAGAAATCCTGGTGCTCTGCACCAGGTAGTTCATAGTTGAATAATGGGTTAGTGAGTATATAATAATTTTAAATCAATATAGAAATCCTGGTGCTCTGCGCTAGGTAGTTCACAAAAGAATCTATATATGTATAATATTATATAATTAATGATAGAACAATATATTAAAGTAAGAATATGAAGGTGAATAATGATAAATAAAGTAACTTTAATTGGTAATTTAGGTAAAGATCCAGAAATTGTAGATTTAAAATCTAATCAAATTCTTGTAAATTTAATAGTAGCTACTACACAAAAAAAATATAATCAAACAATAAATAAATATGAATATTATACAGAATGGCATAAAGTTGTTGTTTTTAAACAAAATGCATCTTTTGCTAAAACTTTAAAAAAAGGATATTTAGTTTATATAGAAGGTCGATTACAAACAAGACATTGGATTGATAAAAATAATAATAAAAGATATACAACTGAAGTTTATGGAAATATTCTTAAAAATTTAACTCATAAAACCACTCAAGAATATATTCAACAAAAAGATATTGAGAAGTAAAAGGAACTAAATAATGTTACCTAAAAACTTTTATGAAAATGTCGAAATTCCTGGTTCACTTAAAAGAGTACTATATAGTGATACAGATAGTATTTATATCATTATACCTACTAAAATTAAACCAGAAGATATGAAGAAAGAAGAAAGATGGAGTATGGTATTAGAAACTGCAAAAAATATTAATGATGCTATTATTAAATATATGCAAGAATATTATCTTCCTCGAAGTAATATTCGACCTGAATACAATATGACAAATTTCAAAAGTGAATTGTTGATGAATAGTATGTTTTTTACAGGTGTTAAAAAACACTATGCATATAATACTGAATGTATCGAAGGTAATTTTCTTAAAAAAATTGAAACTCAATATAAAGGTGTTCCAATAGTTAAATCAAATGCTGCTAAATTATCTCAAGATATGTTACGTAGTATGATCGAAGATGTTATGTTAAATACTGCCGTTACTAATAAACAAAAAGTTTTAATTGAAGTTATAAATCATTTTATGGAAAAATTTCAAAATGACATAATCAATTTAGATTTTTCAGATATTGGAATACCTTCTAAATGGGGAAAACAAAAACAAATAATCAATGGAATGATTCTATATAATTTTATATTAGATGATGAAATTTTTAATAGTGGAAGTAGTGGCAGATTTATTTATTGTCAATTTAAGAATAAAAATAAATTTAATGATAAGTTAGATTTAGAGAAAACAACTGGAATTTGTGTACCATATGAATATGATGTTAATTTATTAAAAGAAAAATTAAATGAATACAGTATTATAATTGATGGGAAAACTCATTGGAGTACACTTTTTAGTACTACTTGTCAACGGGTAGTTGATAGTTGTAAATATGTTTAGTTAATATAAAAATTCTAATACTCTACGATAGATAGTTCATAAAAAGGAGATATAAATGCAGTATACAAGTGAATGGTTTGAAAAATGGCGAGATGAAGATTTTTGTTTAGGTGCAATTACAAGTGATGGTAATAATATTAAATATATACATAATCCAACAGATGAAATGTGTCTTGAAGCAATTAAAACAACCCCAGAATCTATACAATATATTGATAATCCTACTGAGGAAATGTTTGAAAAATTAATTATTGATTCAAATGGTCATAATATACGATATATAAAAGATCCATCTGAAAATATTTGTGAACTTTCTATATATGAAAATGCTTATAGTATTAAATGGATGCATGATCCATCAGATGATATTAAACTTTTAGCCGTTCAACGAAATGGTGAAACTTTGCAATGGATTAAAAATCCAACAGAAGAAATGTGTTTAAACGCATTAAATGAAAATGTAGATAATATTCAATATGTTGATATTGAAGCGTTTCCCGCAGTGTGGACAAGATATTTAGAAATTACAACTTAATGTAATTACTATATGGTGAATTTCTTTTTGATAGGAAGTTCACCATTTTTTTATTCAAAAATTCAATATAGAAATTATATAGTATAATAGATGTCTATATAACTTTCTTTTTTACTTCATATTTTATATAGAAATAATATTATTGTACGGGGTATTTACTTTTTTA
>JAOZRH010000058.1:0-4635 GCA_029931905.1 Fidelibacterota bacterium | reverse complement strand
TTACTTCATATTTTATATAGAAATAATATTATTGTACGGGGTATTTACTTTTTTACAAATAAAAGAGAAGGAAAAATATATGTATGCAAGAAATTCAAGAACGTGATTTTATAAATCAAATAAAAAATAATCAAATTAATCCATATAATATTTATAACTATGATGTAGATTATTCAACTTATTTTAGTACTGAATATTATTTAAATCATTTAGATGATACAATTCAAAAAGAACAATTTTTGAATATTTTATTTTTTGATCTTGAGATATGGACAAATAATTCTGGAGAATTTCCTACTGTCGAACAAGCAAAATATCCAATTGTTTCTAATACAATTTATAGTACTAAAGAGAAATGTTATGAATCATATTTTATGCTTCATGGCGAAAATATGTCTCTATTTCCAATTAACGAAACTAAACAATTAGAAATTGATTTTAAGAAATATTTAGTAGAAAATGGATATATGAATGAAGATGAATCAATCAAAATACATATTTGTAATAGTGAACAAGAACTTATTATTAATTCATGGAATCGTATTCATAAAATTGATCCAATGATCTTGAGCGGATTTAATTCTGATCATTTTGATACACCATATATTTATTATCGATTAATGCGACTATTAAATAATGATAAAGAGAAAGTTGGACAAATTTTATCAAAATTTGGTAATGTTAAAGTTCGAAAGTTTCGTAATAATACAATTATTAGTATTCCTGAATATCCGAATGCGGATATTCGATCTCTTTACGTACCTCGTGGAGAGGGAGGGTTAACACAATGGCTCTCTTAAAATTTTCTTAATTCAGGGAACATCTAAACGATATATGGGCGTAGACAATCCTGAGCGAAGTCTAGATACGTTAATCTAGAAACGTGCAACGACTATTCCGAAAGGAAGTACACTACAAGCGATTGGTAGTGGAAACAGAAAACAATTTAAATTATTTTTTATAAAAAGAAAGAATTTACATGACCAAAACAATAAATATGTCAGGTCAATAATATGGATTTATAATTTAAATTGAAGATATAGTCTAATCTATATGGAAACATATAGCTGCAGATAATGCTGCGGGGAAAGAAATAGCGATCTTTCTCGAATATAATGCAAATTATGGGCAAATGTTACCTAAATATAGTCTCGATTATATTGCTGAAAAAGAATTAAAATTAAAGAAACTTGAATATAATAATGATGGAAAGTCAATTGATAATTTTTATCGTGATGATCCAATCCATTATTTATTATATAATATTATTGATGTTATTTTGTGTAATAAGTTAAATCAAAAATTACAACATATCGAATTGCATAATATGATCAGACGAATTATGAAAGTACCATTTAGTGCTTCACTTCGTGGAAGTGCTGTATTATTTGATAGTTTTGTATTTCATGAACTTAGAAAACAAAATAAGAATATTCGATTTGGAATTATAGCTGAAAGAAGTATGACGATTTCAAAAGAAGAATTAAAATTACTTCCTCGTCCTAAAATTCCACTCGTTAAAAAAGAAACTATTTCAGAAATTACACAACGAGAATTTACTAGTATATTATTTAGATATCCAGGTGCGTAAAACAATCTGCGCCCTCTATAAGTAATTATAGATAAAAAAATTCCTCTAATTCAGGGAAACTCTAAACAATATATAGTATAATATATACTATATAGATGTAGACAATCCTGAGCGAAGCCCTTACGCTAAAGGGAACGTGCAACGACTATTCCGAAAGGAAGTACACTCAAGCGAGTGGAAACGGGGAACATCCTATATATAACTAAAGTGAGAAAATAATGATTAATAATGTAACAAAAGAACAATTGCGGCGAATTGCAAAACGCATTAAAACAACTACGGATACAGATGATTGTTGGGAACATTCTTATGCTCCTGATAAAAATGGTTATGCGACAATATATATAAATTATCAAAAATATAGATTAAGTAGATTCATTTATGAATATCATTACCAAGAAGATATTCCAAAAAATATGCTTATATGTCATTCATGTGATAATCCAAAATGTGTTAATCCAAAACATTTATTTATTGGGTCACATAAAGATAATATGAAAGATATGGTTAATAAAAATAGACAAGCTAAAGGTGAAAATCAAGGAACATCTAAATTAACAACAATTGAAGTTGAAACTATATTATTAGATTGTTTAAATAATAAATTTAACAATATGTCAGAAGTTAGTCGATGTTATAAAGTTTCAGTACAACAAATTACACGAATATTAGAAGGTGAAAGTTGGAATCATATATCTTCTAAGTTCACCAAAGAGCACAATGTGTCTTTAAAAAGTATTAAAGAAAATACAAAAAAAAGTATTAAAGAAAATACAAAAAATGAAATAATAAAGATGCTTGAAACTACAAATCTAAAACAAAATCAAATTGCAAAAATGTTTGGTGTATCACGACATGTTGTTGGTGATATAAATAAAAAAAATAAATAGGATGATGATATAGTCTGAGCTATATGGAAACATATAGAAGGAAGAGAATAGCGATCTCTTTCGTAACATAACTGATGTAAAGAGTCCACCTAAAAATAAATTCGTTTTTAATGGACTAATAGCAGATTTAGATGCTGAATCACTTTATCCATCAATGATTCGACAACAAAATATTTCATTTAATTCATTTTATGGAAAAATTTTAGATCCTGTAACTTATCGATTTATTGAATTATTAAAAACTGCTACTGATCAAAGAAAAAAATTACCAACTGCTTTATATTCTCAAATAGGAACATATGCGCAAAATTATGTGAAAAGAATCAATGTAACAAATATGACTAAAGCTACTCAACATATATATTTTATAGTTGTATGGCTTATGGAAAAAATAATAAATAGTAAATTAACTTTAAACACAATTATGAGTAATCAAAATGGTGAAACATATATCATACTAAAGAATTATTTTATTAATTTAATTGATTTAATTAGTCAAATTGTAGATAATGCAAAAGAATATAATACATTTACTCATGATTATCTTTTGAACGGCGAGATTAATAGTGAATACATTTATATAATAGAAGATATAAATGAACCTAATATACATATTAATAAAATTTTATCAAATCAAATTAGAGATTATTTAGTAAAAAATAAAATAGGTTTATCTTTATCAGGAGCTTTATTTTATACTCATGAAAAAGAAATTGGTTTATTTTCAAAATTTTTAACTGAAATGAAAACAAAAAGAAATGAATATAAACATAAACGAGATAAATATAAAAAAGGAGAAGATGGTTATACTAAAAATGATAGAAAACAAAAATCTGTTAAAATCCTTATGAATACAACATATGGATTACTAGGTATGGCTGGATATAGATATTCTCATCGTGAATTAGCAAGAGCAATTACAATACAGGGTAGATTAGCTTTAAAATTAAGTCAACAGATTGGAGAAAGTATTCTTAGTAATATGGAAGGAGAATAACATTAACGACGAGATTCAAACGAGTCTCGTCGTTTCACTTTCATTAAGAGGAAACGTGAGTATGGACAAACAACTTAATTCTAAAGATTTTATTTTCATTCTTGAAATTTTCAATCCGTCAAATAAATCTAATATTGATCTTCATAAATATCAAATAAATTTATGTGAAATTTTAAATATCGTCGAGGATGATTATATGTCACATCCATTTAGTTATATATTTGATTGTGTTAAAAATTTAACAGATGATAAACGAAGAGAGTTTAATATATTACAAACAAAATTTAGTATTGAAAAAATTTAATATTCACTTTTTATATATAGAAATAATAATATAGTTAAGAGAACCATTTTTTATTTTAAAAAATTCAACTAAAAGGAAAATATAATGGATCAATTTAATCCTCCGGAATCAACTACAATGCAAACTGGTAATGGACGAGTTCAATATAATCAAAATCAACAACCGAATCAAAATATAAACAATTTTCAAAATCAACAACAGAATCAAGGCGTTCCAGATGAAATAGGACAAAATTTTCAACCCCCTATTCAAAATCAACAACCAAATAATTATCAACAACAAAATCAAAATAATTATCAGCAACCAAATCAAAATAATTATCAACCGCCTGTTCAAAACTATCAGCAACAGCCAAATCAAAATAATTATAATCAAAATAATAATTTTAATCAACAACCAAATCAAAGTTATCAACAGCCAAATAATAATTTTCAACAACCAAGATATAGAATTGTTGATTTATATTGGTTAATGAATCCAAAATGTGAAGATTCTGAACCTAAGTTTGAAGCTGGTGAAGCACAATTTATATCAATTAGTTATAATATTACGTTTGGCAATTTGAAAGTAACTTTATTTAATATTCCACAGGGAGCAATACAAGGTCATGTTTTATTTTATAATACACTTCAAAAACTGACAACTGGAACCGTTTATAATGGAAGTTGTGGAAAATTATTTTATTCATCTGGTGATATTGAATTCACTTGTTTAGAACAATTATTTACCAATACTGGTCAAGATTGGCAAACACAAAGACAAATGTGCAGTTTTATTCGTAAGGATAATGAAACTGTTTTAACAATTAAAGATCCAATTAATGGAACATTTTGGTATCATTTTAAAGATTGGC
>JAOZRH010000226.1 GCA_029931905.1 Fidelibacterota bacterium | reverse complement strand
GCTTGAGAAGCAATTAGGTCTGATAGAGAAAATTGGATTACAGAACTATTTGCAGTCACAAATGTAAGCTTACTTGTAGTAACAGCACAGATGGTGCTTATCGCTGAATCTCTATCTTCAGCTTGCTGTTCGATCTTTGATAATGATTCTGCAACAGTGCATTTTTGCTTTTTTGGGATATTCCAATCATTTTTAATTATAAAAAAACGGATCAACTATCATTTTATACATCATTTAGATATTCCAGAGATAAAATAAAATTACAATACTTAGAAAAAATTGGTTACTTTGAATATGAATATTATGAAAAAGAGATAAATTACACACTTGGACGATTTGGAATAATATTCGGTGCTTCCTATATGAAAGATATAGCAATAACAAAACGACAGTTATTTAAAAAGAGTAAAAAGATAAACAGAACAATTTTTATTACTCCTGAAATTGGACTTTTAGCAACTGATCAGATTTACAATGACCTTTTTGTTATTCCTATCTATGCTTTTAAGTTTGGATTTTTATTTGATTTAAATAAAAAAAAATAAATAGATAAGTTGCAGTGTTTTGAGATTTTTGATATTTAAATAAAAAAAAGTTGAAATTTATTTTTTTGATGTTCTTATATATAAATTGTTTAGTTTAAATTTTTTCTTAAAATTTTACCTTCACCCATTACCATAACAGGATATGCACCCAAATGAAGAGGATTTTTATTCCAAACAACCAAACTTGCCAATTTATCTTTTTCAATTGTTCCAAGAATATCATCAATTCCCAAAAGTTTTGCATTTTTATAAGTAATAATTGAAATTGCTTCTTCTTCTTTCATTCCGTGAATTAGGAAATATTTTAAACTATCTCTTAAATTTGGCGCCCAAATTACTGGATGATCGGTCATTAATCCATAAGTAGCATTTGATTCCATCAATAATTTTGTGCTTTTATAACTCGAATGTGCAAGTTCAATTTTTCCACCAATTCCACCTAAAGGTCCGTAAACGATAGGAATATTATTTTTTGCTAATTCATTAAAAATTGATTTGTGGAATACATCTCCAGTATGTTCGGCAGTTGCATTTATTCCATATTTTTTCACCAATTTAATTAAATATAAAACATCATCTTCTTTGTGTACATGAATTTTTGCTATTTTTTTGCCCGATAGAATTTCTAAAATTGCATTATCTTCATTTGTGAAAGTTAATTTATATTCTTCTTCAATTTCTTTCATTTCAATTTCATATTCAGCTTTTGTAAGTTTATCATTTTTCTTTTTATTCAATAATCTTACTGCTTTTCCTTTATTTAAATTAGCTTTTGCTTGTTTTTGTAGAACTTTATCAAATTTATCTTCTAACATCGCATAAATTCCCATTCTTGTATCAGGACGAATTCCTTTCCAATCAAGAGTAGAACGAGGGTTAAATCCTAAAGCCATTTTATATCCGTAATCTTTAATAAGTGCATTTTTTCTATTTTCAACAAAGTTTCTAATTATCATTGCTTTTCCAGCAATAAGATTTCCACTACCCGGAACAATACAATTATATAAAACACCAAAATCTACGGCATCTTTAAACGCTTTATCATCAAAATAAACACTGTTTAAAGGGTCGTTAAATGGTAAAAATTGATTTGTAATATCATTGCCTTCTTGTTCATTATCAGGCTCTCCATCGCGATATAAACCAATGTGAGAATGAGCATCAATAAAAGCTGGTGTAACAAATCCTTCGTAATCTGCTTTTAATTTTTTCTTATTTCTAACTTCTACAATTTTGTCATTTTCTATAATAATCGCTCTGTTTTCATATTTATTTTTTCCATCAAATAGTATTTTTGCATTGATAACAATTTTTTTATTTTTTGCCATTTGGTTCTCCTTTTATTTATTATGTTTGTTTGCTAAATTGCCAAGATATAAATGGTTTTGTAGTTTAATTTAATATTCATTTATATTTGAAATAAATTTATTGATAGTTTCTGTTTTATTTTCCGAATTGAAAATTGCACTTCCTGCAACAAACATATTTACACCAAGTTTAGATAATTTATTTGCATTTTCAAGTGTTATTCCTCCATCAATTTCTAATAAAATATTCTTATTATACATAAGTTTCATCTGATGAAATTTTTCTATTTTGCTGATTGTTTGTTCAATAAAACTTTGTCCACCAAATCCGGGATTTACTGACATCAATAGCACAAAATCTAAAAGAGAAAAAACATCTGATAAATTTTCTATTGGAGTTGATGGATTTATCGCCACTCCAACTTTGACATTTTTACTTTTTATATGATTAATTAGGCGATTTAAATGTGTAACGGCTTCGTAATGCACAGAAATATAATCTGCACCAGCATCAATATAATTATCAATATATTTTTCAGCATTTGTTATCATTAAATGAACATCAAGTGGTAAATTAGTAATGTTCTTTATCTGTTGAATTACAGAATGTCCAAAAGTCAAATTTGGAACAAAATGTCCGTCCATAATATCACAATGGATTATATTTGCACCAGCTTTTTCAACCAATTTAATTTCATTTTTTAAATTTAAGAAATCCGCTGATAGGATAGAGGGAGCTAATATTTTTTTGTCTTTCATTGTTATCTCAGTTTATTTTATATGTGTAAGATATGAAAATTAAAGTAAAAATAAAAATAAATTATCTAAACTTTTTGTAGAAGTGAAAATATTTTGCCACTAAAGCAAAGAAGAAGAATAATTATTAATAAATCAGTTTTACCACGAAGGACACAAAGAATTCACTAAGGACGCGAAGAAAGAATTAAAAATTGAAAATAAATATAGGGCAAATACTGCGAAGCAGTAAAATTCTAATAACTATGGGTGAAACCCATAGAAAAATAATACCACCATATAGAAAACTACAAAGTAGTTTAATAATTTATACGGATTTGGTTTTGGAGTGCATTAAGCGTCTTAATGCGATGCGAGGACAAAGTCATCGCAAA
>JAOZRH010000057.1 GCA_029931905.1 Fidelibacterota bacterium | reverse complement strand
TAAATAAATATTATGAAAAAAATAGATTTATTAATACATAACTGTTCAGAATTAATCACAATAAAAGGTGAACAAAGAGCAAGAGTTGGGAGTGAACTGAATGATCTTTCGGTTGTAAAAAATGGTGCAATTGCGATAAATGATGGAAATATAGTTGAAATTGGTAAAAGTAAAGATTTACTTACAAAATATTCAAATGTTGAAAAGAAACTTGATGCAAAAAAATGTGTTGTTATGCCCGGATTTGTGGATTGTCATACACATTTAGTATTTGGCGGTTCTCGTGAAAATGAAATGGCAATGCGATTGAAAGGAATTTCGTATTTAGATATTTTGAAACAGGGTGGAGGAATACATTCAACAGTCAAAGCAACAAGAAAAATTTCAAAAAATGATTTAAAACAAATTTCTATTAATAGATTAGATAAATTGTTAAATAATGGAACGACAACTGTAGAAATTAAAAGCGGTTATGGATTAAATTATAATACAGAAAAGAAAATTTTGGAAATAATTAACGAATTAAATGATGAACATGTGATGGATATAATTCCAACATTTCTTGGAGCTCATACAATTCCAAAAGATTCAGATAGAGAAAAATATGTAAACTGGATAGTTGAAGAGGCAGTTCCAAAGTTTAGAAATTTGGCAAAATATTGTGATGTATTTTGCGAAGATGGAGCATTTACAGTCGAAGAAACGAAGAAAATATTTTCATCTGCAATTCAAAATGGATATAAATTAAAAATTCATTCAGGTCAGTTTAATGATTTAGGTGCAAGTGGCTTATCTGCTTATTACAAGGCAGTTAGTGCTGACCATTTAGAAAATATATCATTAGATCAAATTAGGCAAATGAAGGAAAATGGGACAATTGCTGTGCTACTTCCGGGAGTTCCATTTTATTTACAATCACAAAAATATGCGAATGCACGACTTATGATAAAAGAACAATTACCGATTGCAATTGCAACTGATTTTAATCCGGGATCCTGCCCTTCATATTCAATGCAAATGATGATTACTTTAGCTTGTTTAAATATGAATATGACAATTGAAGAGGCGATAATAGCGTCAACATATAATTCTGCAGTTGCAATTGAAATGGAAAATCAAGTTGGATCATTGGAAAAAGGGAAACAAGCCGATATAATAATTTTAGATATAGAAAATTATAAAGAAATTCCATATTATTTTGGAACAAATTTAGTAAAACAAATTGTAAAAAAGGGTAAAATATACAAATAGGAGTGAAATGGGAAAGAAAATTAATATTGACACAATAAAATCAAAATTTAAAAATGAGAATATTCAAAACGGAATTGTGTTGGGAAGTGGTCTGAATTCATTTGCCGATAATGTTACGGATAAAGTTGAAATTCCATATTCTGAAATCGAAAATTTTCCACAAACAACTGTGGTTGGACATGATGGTAAATTTATTATTGGAAAATTGAAAGATAAAATGGTAATAATTGCAAGTGGAAGATTTCATTACTATGAAGGATATAATAAAGACAAAATTATTTCAATTGTAAAATTCTTTAAAGATTTTGGTGTTAAAAATGTAATAATATCAAATGCTGCCGGAATAATTAATCAAAAATTTTCAATTGGTGACATTATTTTGATAGAAGATTGTATAGATTTTACGAAAACAGCAGAAAAATATGGGAAAATTGAAAATGCAAAAATCACTGATAATGAATTGCAAATAATTGATTCTGTAATAAATAGAGTGAATTTTAAGGTTCAAAAGGGGAAATATGTATGGACAACTGGTCCTAGTTATGAAACAGCTTCAGAAATTCAGTATATGAGTAGTGTTGGTGGCGATATGGTTGGAATGTCAACGATGCCAGAAATAATTTGGGCGAGAGAAAATAATATGAATGTTTATTCATTTAGTTGTGGAACTAATTTTGGAACCGGAATTTCAAAAGAAAAACTTGATCATAGCGAAGTAAAAATTAATGCAGAAAAAGTTAAAGATAAATTTAGCGATTTGATTGTAAAATTAATTGATATATTGTAAGTTTGTTTTATAAAAAAAATATAAATAATTGTAAATATTTATTGTATATTGTGGACAATGATTTTTAATAAATTAATTTAACGAAGGAGAAAGAATGAAAAAAAGTATAGTTATATTGGTGTTACTAATTGCATCTGTTGCCTATTCACAATATGATGGTTATGATACTTATGATGATTGTGGGAGAGAAGGTTATGAAACAGCTGATCCTTCTACTCCAACAGTAGAAAATGTTGAAATTGAACAGACAGAAAGCTCGTTTTACAATTCAGATGGTAATATTGGTATCGGAACTGAAATGATTTTATCGCAAGATATGAAATATTTTAATTTGCCTATAAATTTCAGAATTAGAAAAATCAAAGGATTTACTTTTCAATCATATATTCCTGTAATCTTTTCTAAAACTGTTGGAAATGAGAGTGCTGGGGGAGTTGGTGACATTACAATAGGTGGGGCTTATTGGATAAATAATTTTTTATCTCTTGATGGATATTTATTTAAGGCATCAGCGAGTATTACTTTACCTACAGGTGATGATGAAAAAACAGTAAATTACATTTCTATTCCATTGGGAACTGGAGCTTTTGGATTTGTTGCATCTGCTGGAATAAATGGAAAAATATTTGGTGGTAATGTTAGTAGTGGTATTCATTATAAGATAAATACACCTACTGAAACTGTATCAATCTATGCTTGGAATGATTCTAAAACAACTACTAAAACAAGAAATGGAAATTCGTTAACAATTAATGGAAGTTTTAAATATCCACTTCCTCAAAATTTATTTATTACTGGAGCAACACAATTTAATTTTTCAGGTAAAGGACATTACGAAATAGAAACAATAGATTCTTCAGGAGTATCAACATACAATTTTGAAAATGATTTATCCAGTGAAAGTTTATTTATTTGGAAATTATCTACAGAAGTGGAATATAAATTTTTACAATTTGGAATGATTTCTAATTATATAAATTCGGTATATTTGAAAATGAGATTTCCTATACTTGTTAGCGATGATAGAATTGATAAAGAACTTACATTTGCTTTAGGATTAAGAAAATATTTCTAATAAAATAAATAATAATAATAATAATATTGGGGGATTACGATGAAAGATCCAAGACAAAATCAATTAGCACGATTGTTAGTAAATTATTCTACTGAAGTAAAAAAAGGCGAAAATGTGTTGATTGAAGCATTTAATATTCCAGATGAATTTGTAATTGAAATTATAAGAGCAGTTAGAAAAAAAGGTGGAAATCCATTTGTTTCAATTAAATCAGCACAAATTATTCGTGATTTGATAATGAATTCAACAGAAGAACAAATGAAAATAACCGGAGAATACGAAAAATCCAGAATGGAAAATATGGATTGTTACATTGGAGTTAGGGGAAGTTTAAATATCAGCGAAAATTCTGATATTACAGATAAAGATATGAATAAATATAAAAAATTATGGGCAGAACCGACACATACAAAAACTCGGGTTGGAAAAACTCGTTGGGTTGTTTTAAGATATCCATTATCATCGATGGCGCAGCAAGCAGAAATGAGTACAGAAAAATTTGAAGAATTCTTTTTTAATGTTTGCACATTAGATTACAAAAAAATGTCAAAAGCAATGAATCCGTTAGTGAAATTGATGGAACAAACAGAAAAAGTTAGAATTGTTGGACCAAAAGACACTGATTTGACATTTTCAATTAAAGATATTCCAGTAGTAAAAGCCGATGGTCATAGAAACATTCCAGATGGCGAGGTATTTACAGCACCAGTAAAAAATAGTATAAATGGAGTAATTCATTACAATACGCCAAGTTTATATCAGGGAACAGTTTTTACAGATATTCGTTTTGAAATTGAGAACGGAAAGATAATTAAAGCTACATCAAGTGATACAAAAAAAATCAATAAAATATTGGATACAGATGAAGGTGCAAGATATTTTGGAGAATTTGCTTTTGGTTTAAATCCATACATAAACAATTCAATGAAAGATACTTTATTTGATGAAAAAATTAATGGATCAATTCATTTTACACCAGGAAATTCTTATGATAGGGCGGATAATACAAATAAAAGTGCAATTCATTGGGATATTGTGTTAAGACAACGAAAAGAATTCGGTGGTGGTGAAATATATTTTGATGATAAACTTATTAGAAAAAATGGATTATTTATTCCTAAAAGTTTAGAAAAACTAAATCCCCAAAATTTGAAGTAAAATTTATGAAAATGGAATAAATTATTAAATATATTTTTTAAAAAACAAGGTTTTAATAAATGAAAAATTCAACAAAGAGTACAAAATTTATTATTTATATTATGCTCGGAATGTTGTTAGGTGGAATTACCGGAGCGATTATTGGTAAAGAAATTCCGTTTATAAAACTTCTCGGTGAATTGTTTTTAAATGCTTTAAAAATGATGATAATTCCTTTGATTTTTAGTAGTATGATTTTGGGTGTAACTGCAATTGGCGATAGCCGTAAACTTGGTAAAATGGGCGGATTTACAATTTTATATTATTTGTTGACTACTTTTTTGGCAGTAACGACTGGTATTATTTTAGTAAATATAATTAAACCAGGAGTTGGTATTTCGATTAAAGTTGGTAAAAATGTTACTGAACATGCATATTCATTTCTCGATGTTATTCGTGGAATAATTCCAGAAAATATTATTCAATCAATGAGCAATGGCGATATTTTACCAGTAATATTTTTTGCATTATTTTTTGGAATTGTTATAAACATAGTAGGGGAGAAGGCAAAACCTGTAAGTGTTTTTTTTGAAGGAGTTTTTGAAATATCTTTAAAAATGACTCATTATATAATTTTATTTGCACCGATTGGAGTTTTTGGTTTGGTTGCTTCAAGATTGGGACAAGCTGGAGGATGGTTTGCTTTTAAAGATGAATTAATCGGATTAGGATTTTATTCTGTAACGGTTATTCTCGGTTTATCAATTCATGCTTTTATTTCATTGCCAATAATTCTTTGGATATTTGCTAAACGATCTCCAATCAAGTTTTTGAAATCAATGTCAGATGCTTTATTTACAGCATTTTCTACTGCATCGTCAAGTGCTACTTTACCTTTGACAATGACTTGTGTTGAAGATGCTGGTGTAAATCGTTCAACTTCTGGTTTTGTTTTACCACTTGGTGCAACTGTTAATATGGACGGAACCGCTTTATATGAAGCTGTTGCAGCGATTTTTATTGCTCAGCTTTATGGAATAGAAATAACATTTGTACAGCAAGTTATTATTGTTTTAACAGCAACTTTGGCTGCAATTGGTGCTGCGGGAATTCCTCAAGCTGGATTAGTTACAATGATTATTGTTTTGAAAACTGTTGGGTTGCCAATAGAAGGAATTGGAGCAATTTTGGCAATTGATTGGTTTTTAGATAGAATTAGAACAACTGTAAATGTTTGGGGCGATTCAGTTGGTTCGGCCGTGATAGATAATTTGATGAAAGAATAGTAACATTATTGTATAAATTATGAATTATTCTGATTTTAAATGTACTATGTGTGGAAATTGTTGTCGAATTCCGGGATATGTTAGAGTAGATGAAAAAGATATTGAAAAAATTGCTAAATTTATGAAATTGACAATCACAGAATTTATTGAAAAATATACAATATTGACAAATGACCGCAAATCATTGTCATTAAAAGAAACATCAGATTTTAGTTGTATTTTTTATAGTTCTAAAATTGGATGTAAAATTAATTCAGTTAAACCCAAACAATGTATAAATTTTCCATACTCTTGGAGATACGATGATTTAACTAAAATATGTACTTGGGCAAAAAATAAGGCACATTATGATAACAAAAATGACAAAAAAGAAATTTAAAAATAAAAAAATCGTAAACTTAATAGGAATTATTATGAAAAAAAATCTCATTATTTTTAGCTTATTATTATTTTCTTCAACTCTTTTTTCTTCAAATATGAATTATGAAAAGAAAAATGTGAGTTCTGTAGAATATATTTGGATGGATCGAAATATTAATACAAATATTCATTTTGAAAAAGAATTTTATGATGTGATGTTTAAACAATATATAATGGTAGAAAGATTTGAATATAATAGTTTACCAGATGAACTTGTACAAAGTTTTAAAACCAGAATTGTTTTTGAAAATAAATTTTCGGTAAATAATATTGAAAAAATTATTGAAAATTCTGTTTTAAAGAAGATTAATAAGATTTTAAATAGTAATGGCAATCTAAAAGAGCAGAATATTAGTCAACAAGAATTTGATAATTTACAGCAAATATCCTATTTTTATCTTCCTTTTATTTCTAAAATTACTCAGAAAAAAGATTCTAACAATCTGTATTCTTCTAAAATAAAAGGTGGAATTGTATGGTTTAAAGTATTAAAAGATGCCGATGGGAAGATAAAACTTAAGCATTTATCTACCATAAAATCTAGTGGAGTTGGTTTATCAGATAAAGCAGAAACTTTTACATTTGGAAAATTTAGTAAAACAGTTGAGGCAGAAAAAGCCGCTCAGTTTCAAGCAATTCAGGCATTATTAAGAAATTTGGGAATTAAAAATAAAAAGATTGATGAATTTAAATTAACATCAACAATTATAAAGAAAGATAACGAATTTTATGCAAATCTTGGAATTAAAGATGGTGTCCATCTCGATGATGGTTTTGATTTGGTAAAATTTGTAACCAAAAAAGGTCAAACAAAAACTAAAAAGGTTGGATTTGTTCGTGTTTGTAAATCCAAAAATGATTATGAAAATAAAGATTCTTATTCTAAATTAAAGCAATATTCAGGACCCAAAATAACAAATGATATTTTTTTGCAAGAACGGCCAAGAATTGGTATTGATATGAAAATTGCTGGATATTATCTGATGAATTTTAATATTCCACAAGAATTTACATATGTAGAAGAGCTAAATGGAAATATTCTAAACAAAAATGTTGTAACCGCTGTAGGTGGAAGTTTAGATTTTTCATACAATTTGGCTTCTATTTTAGGTTTTTCTCAAAGTTTTTTGGATGTAGAATTTATCTACAGTCAAGCAGAAATAGAAAAAAATCCTTTAATAACAAATGTCGATGCTTCAATCTATTCATTTTATATGGGATACTCAAAAAAAATGTCTTACAGAAGATTTATTCTAAATTATGGAGTTAGTTTTGGTTACGATATGTTTTATCTTTCTGGAGAATATTCTCAAAGCGAAGATACTCACGATTATCAGCTTACTTATGGAGTGAGTGGTGTAAAAGCAAAAGTTGCCTGTGAATTTATGATAAATCCCGATCTTTTATTAAATTTTGGCGTTGGATATCAATATGGATTTCAACCTTACGAAGCAAAACTAAAAATTGATGATGAAGATATTTGGGTATATTCTAACGAAGAAATCACAGATAATTTTACTGATTTAAATATGAATTTTGTAAGTGTGAATGTGGGAATAAGCTATTCATTAAGTATATTTAAATACAATACATTTGGTTCTGCAGATGGTAGAAAAAAATATTAAAAAATAACAAATATTTTATTTTGATGTTAAATTAATTTGTATTAAGTTGATATACAATAAAGGAGAAATATTATGGGATATGAATTTATTAATCAACCAGAAGTGATTTGGTTTTTGATTGGACTTGTTTTGATAATTCTTGAATTTTTTATACCAGGAGTTATAATAATCTTTTTTGGCGTTGGTGCTTGGGTAACGGCTGTTTTATGTTTTATGTTTGGAATAAGTGTTAATTGGCAATTATTAATATTTTTTACATTTTCATTAGTTTCATTGTTTTCGTTGAGAAAATTATTAAAAAGGAAGTTTTTTGCTGTAAATGACTGTGCAGATGATGATCCTACCGATGATTTTATTGGAAAAACTGCAACAGCACTTATAAGTTTTGGACCGAATGAAATCGGTAAAATCAAATTTAAAGGAACAGTTTGGACAGCAAAATCTTCTTCAACAATTAAGAAAAACGAATTTGTGAAAATTATTCAAAAAGAAAGTATAAAATTAATAGTAGAACCATTAAATAAATAGAAGGAGAAAATTATGACTGGATTTACAGTAATAATAATTGGTCTAATTGTTTTTGCACTTTTAGTATTTTTCAAGACATTAAGAGTTGTTCCACAAAAGTCTGCTTTTGTAGTTGAACGATTAGGAAAAT
Organism: Fidelibacterota bacterium; assembly: GCA_029931905.1. GTDB lineage: Bacteria > Fidelibacterota > Fidelibacteria > Fidelibacterales > Fidelibacteraceae > TCS52. The sequence goes on along the minus strand of JAOZRH010000057.1, from coordinate 3,067 downwards.
ATAGCAAAACACTTGGTGCAGGATTTCATGTCTTAGTTCCATTTATCGATAAAATTTCATATAAACATACTCTAAAAGAACAGGCAATTGATGTGGAATCACAAACTTGTATTACAAGAGATAATATTGCAGTTGAAGTAGATGGAATTCTATATTTGCAAGTTATGGATGCAGAAAAAGCATCTTATGGAATTGATCATTATCAATTTGCTTCTACTCAGATAGCACAAACAACAATGAGAAGCATAATTGGTAAAATGGAATTGGACAAAACATTTGAAGAACGAGATACAATTAATGTATCAATTGTAGAAGAAGTTGATAAAGCAAGTGATCCTTGGGGAATTAAAGTGACAAGATATGAAATTAAGAATATTGTTCCTCCACAAAGTATCAAAGATGCAATGGAAAAACAAATGAGAGCGACTCGTGAAAAAAGAGCAGTAATTGCAAAATCAGAAGGAGAGAGACAAGCAAAAATTAATCGTGCCGAAGGTGACAAACAGGAATTAATTGCTCGTTCTGAAGGTGAAAAAATGAAAAGAATTAATGAAGCCGAAGGAAGGGGAGCGGAAATTGAAAGAATTGCAACGGCTACAAGTATTGGTATAAAAAAAATTGCATCTGCAATAAATGAAAAGGGTGGAGCTGATGCAGTAAAATTAAGAGTTGCAGAACAATATCTTACAGAATTTGGTAAATTAGCTAAAGAGAATAACACAATGATTCTTCCAGCAAATTTGACAGATATTTCTACAATGGTAGCAACCGCTACCTCAATTTATAAAAATGTTGGAAAAGATAACAAAATACCTGAGTTATAAAAAATAATAGCATAAAGAATTAATTAAAGGCTTCTAAAATTTAATAGTTTTGGAAGCTTTTCTTTTTTGGTTGAAAAAAACAGTTATTCGCCAATAATTTTAACTAATATTCTTTTTGGTCGTTTCCCGTCAAATTCACCATAAAATATCTGTTCCCAAGGACCGAAATCTAGTCTACCATCTGTAACTGCAATAACAACTTCTCTTCCCATTATTTGTCTTTTATGATGAGCATCGCCATTATCTTCACCACTTAAATTATGATTATATGTTTTCGAACTTGCATCAAATGGAGCTAACCATTCTAACCATTTTTTATAGTCGCGATGTAATCCAGGTTCATCATCATTAATAAAAACAGATGCCGTAATATGCATAGCATTTACTAAACATAAACCTTCTTGAATTCCAGATTCTTCAAGTATATTTTCAACTTTGTAAGTAATATTTACAAAATCCATTCTATTTGGTACATTAAATGTCAAATATCTTCTAATTGATTTCATAGTTTCTCCTTTTTTACCTAAACTTAACCAAACTTATTTAATATTTCAATAAATGTTTTAAATTCACACAAAAATATAAATAATATTAAAAATCTTTACATATCATGAAAAAAATTCTTATCTTTGGGCGACTTGATTTGTATGATATAATCGAAAAGATAATAAGGAAACAAATAAATTGAAAAATAACGAAAAATATAAAATACTATTAACAGAAAATATTCATCCAAATGCTGTTAATTTCTTTAAAAAAAAGAATTATGAAATTGAAAATATTTCATATAGTCCAGACAAAGAAGAATTAATTGAAAAATTAAAAGATGTAAGTTTATTGGGAATTAGATCAAAAACTAAGATTACAAAAGATATATTGAAAAATGCAAATAAATTAATTGGTATTGGGGCATTTTGTATCGGAACAAATCAAATAAATATAAATAGTTGCAATGATAATGGTATCGCAGTATTTAATGCACCATTTAGTAATACTCGTAGTGTAGTTGAATTAGTAATTGGAAATATCATCGCTTTAATAAGGAAATCATTTGATAAAAGTATTCAACTACATCAAGGAAAATGGAATAAATCAGCAAGTGGTTCATTCGAAATTAGAGGGAAAAATTTAGGCATTATCGGATATGGAAATATTGGATCACAATTATCAGTTTTAGCCGAATCTTTGGGAATGAATGTATATTATTATGATATTGCCGATAAATTACCTATGGGGAATGCTGAAAAATGTGAATCAATGAAAGAATTATTGCAAATTTCTGATTTTATTACTGTTCATGTAGATGGTAGAGACGGTAATAAAAAATTAATCGATAAATCAGAATTTGAAATGATGAAAAATGGAACATATTTTATAAATATGAGTCGTGGTTTTGTTGTTAATTTAGATGAATTAGCTGAAAATTTAAAAAATGGTAAATTAAGTGGAGCATCAATCGATGTTTATCCTAATGAACCAAAGTCAAATAGTGAAAAGTTTATTTGTGAACTTCAAAATTTACCAAATACGATATTAACGCCACATGTTGGAGGAAGCACTGAAGAAGCACAGAAAAATATCGCTCAATTTGTTTCAACAAAATTATACGACTTTTTAAGAAATGGTAGTACGATAAGTAGTGTGAATTTTCCTAATGTTCAATTACCTGAGTTTAAAAAAGCACATAGATTTATGCATTTACATAATAATGTTCCGGGTGTATTATCCGAAATTAATAATATTTTTGCAAAAAATAACATTAATATCGATAGCCAATATCTAAAAACTAATGAAAATATTGGTTATGTGATTGCAGATATTTATAATAACTATAATAGTAATATTGTAGATGAAATAAAATCAATTTCCGGTACTATAAAATTAAGAATTTTATCATAAAAAAAGAATTTTAGCAAGAATTTAACCACTAAGAACACTAAGAAGAATAATTATTGTTTGGAACAAAAAACCGCGAAGCGGTTGAATATCAATAGCTATGGGTGAAACCCATAGAAAAACGAATCATCTATAATCAAAAACTACAGAGTAGTTTAATAATTCTTAACCTTATTCTTTATCCCTAAACCTTAGTAGAGAAAAATACTACCAATTTAAAAACCTTATTAAAATTTAGTAAAATAATAAGGTTGATTTGTTTGGTTGGTATTTTCTATTAAGGTTATAATGTAAGAAAATAAGGTTGGGGAATATTGAATTGCCACTATCTTTAGATAGTGGATTTT
>JAOZRH010000225.1 GCA_029931905.1 Fidelibacterota bacterium | reverse complement strand
TGCAGTTTAAATTAATTATTTATGGAGCTATGATCGGTGTTGGAATAGCTTTATTGGTAAATGGATTGACATCAATAATGAATTTTAAACCCTGAGAATTGAAATTAATTTAAAAATCAAGGAGGATATATTATGTACGGAATTCTGGACACCAAAATTGGAAAACTCATTGATGAAGGTTATAAAACTAAAGCAGAAGCTAAGAAAATTCGAGATGAGAAAAATTTAGCCGAGCATGGTGAAAAATATAATGAGGTAGAAACCCTCAAAAATGGATGTGTAATTTATCCTCATAGGTATGGTGCCCGTTATAAAGTCTGCAGGACAGATGATCATCCAAAAGGTGCAAGTTACAAAAAAGCAGAGTAAGTTAAATACAATTTTGATATGGATGGAGGAAATATCATGTATGGATATGGATGTTACAATGCGCGGTATGATGTCAATGAGTTGGGTGTAAAAATGTTTACTGAATTAAAGAAAATTCTTCCCAATTTCAGATTATTTGATATTCAAAATCCTCGCATAACTGTTGGTAGGTGTTATACTGGTAGACAGTATAGTTTTACAATTGATATAAACGGCATTCCTTTGAGGTTTGGAGTAGTAAGGCAAATTGTTGAAAGAGAAAAACACATAGTTGCTTACTCAACAAAAGACAAATCGGGATTATTTATATGGTGCGAAAAAGAAAATTCTTTTCGTATTCATATTCCCGAAAAAAGAAAGTGTAACATAAGTGTTTTTGTTGGACGAAGGCTCTCACGAAAAAATGTTTTTCCAGTCAACAATGAAGATGATTTTAAAGTCGTTTTGAGGATTCTTAATCACAGGGGATTGTTGTTGGATAGTTTCATTCCCAACAGCTCATTAAATCTGAATTTTGAAGATTTGGGAATTTCAATCATTGAACCAAGCAAGAGAATCCTACGGGAAATTTCTCATATTGGTGATAATTTGAAACCAATCAAAGGAATTAAAGTTCTGTTAGTACACGAATAATTTTAATAAGGAACGACAAATAAACAAATCGTTCGCTGGTTGTCATCATTACCAGAAACCGGGAAAGAGTTTAACTCTTTCTCGGGCACCTCCTACTCCTAACTTAACTTTAAAAATTATTTTTTTAATTAAATTTATGGAGAGATCAAATGGAAAATATAACTAATAACGAAGCTTTAGATGGATTAGAATTTGAAGAAAAAATGTTGGAACATTTGGCATTTATTGAAAAACATACTTCTCCTATCGGAAAAATTATTGAGTTTAATTTATCAAACAATTCTGGTATAATGTTGTTCAAAAAATATAATGGTGAAATTTTAAAATTTATCATATATTCATATACGCCAGATCATTATTCTTATGAAAATAAAGGAACTGTTGTAGGTAAAATAAACTCCAACATGGCTGATGGAGTAATTGCTTTTGCATATGATGTCAAAGGGTGTTATATTATAAATTTAAATTTAATTTCTAATAATTATATAGACATATATGATGAAAAAAGAAATTTTAAAATTCTTAACGTTTCATATTTTAAAATTGATCCAATAAGAAAAAGATATGCGACTTATTTTGATCCTGAAAATAATACGAAACATGAAAAACCTTTTTTAGATTTTATTGATAAAATAACACCAAGATATAAATATCGTAGATTTGGCTATTTCAATCATGAAAGGTTAATACCCGAAGGATATAAAACATCATTTTTGGATTTGTATGAAGATCTAATTAAATGTGATTTTAAACCCGTTATTGAATCGACCAATGCCACCAATCAAATTACTATTAAATTAATAGTTGATAATAAAGAAAAACAGCTATGTATTATTCCACCAAATAGATTTTCTTCTTCAGTAATAAAAAGAATAAGATCTACTACAAATGATTATATTTGTACGTTATCATTAGAACCATACTTTATCAGAAAATTTAATAAGCCAATTCATTATATCAATCGTAATCAATTTGTTAGTGATGATGCAAAAAATCTTTTGGTAATTTCAGTTAATGAAGAAGCAAGAAAAATCAAAAAAAGTGCTGAAAATCTCAAAGATGAATATTCAACGGGTGGGATAAAAAAATATAAACATCGACACAAAGAAACAGCAAAAAACGAAGCAGAAGTTATAATTACTAAATCAACTGAAGAAAAATTATCATCTCCAGATCATGTTGAAGAAACAATTAATGTTTCAAAAAGTCCAGCCCCAACTGTTGATGAAAAAATTAAAGTTGATTGGAACATAATGGTTCAGATGTTAATTGATGAAGCAAAAAACAAAGGAATTAAAGAAGTTCAAATTAATTTTGTAGTTTAATTTAATGCTTGGGTAGCTTAGTTGGTTAAAGCACTCGACTTATAATCGAGAGATCGGTTGTTCAAATCAACCCCCAAGTACCAATTTTAACTTGAGAAAATGGATTTTTAAAATGGATAAACCAATTGAAATTGAAGAAGTTTTACAAGAAATGGAGGAAGAATCTATAAATTTCTGGAAAGAGTTTGATGACTTAATGAATAATATCAAACAGTTAGATTCATCTATAAATGACCTAACAAAAATATTTATTGGAATATGGAAAGGAGAATAAATATGCTAGTTGATATTGACCTTCAACAAGATGAAATAGGTGATTTCATCGGAAAAATATCAGGAAGTAAAATAACAGGATTTAATAAATTGCACACAGGAATTTATGAAATTAGTCATTTCAATATGAATCATTGTATTCCTGAAAAATATAAATTCACAACATATCCTCGATTAAAAGATTCTGAATTTCCAACAGCTGGTGTTTGTGATGATTATAGACAAATTCTTGAGCAATGTCCCGAATTACTTGAAGATGATGGTCGTGAATTCATCATTGCTTTAAAGTGTATAGTAGCTGCAGATCAACCACCAGAAGGGGGATGGAGATGGCATAAATGGGGAGAATATATTGGTGAACATAAACCAATGTGTGAATACATTTATGT
>JAOZRH010000056.1 GCA_029931905.1 Fidelibacterota bacterium | reverse complement strand
ATTACATTAATAATAGGATAGATCAAGCTATTGATGAGAAAAAAGAAATAAAAGCAATAACTGATGAAATTTATAATTCTATTATAATTGATATTAATACTTCACCAGATCCTCTTTACCAAAAATATTCTGAATATTTTCTTTTAACTCTTTCACAATTATCAATCAAACCAGAAGACACAGATACTTATTTAATTTTGTATAATTTAAAACCATATCATACTGAAATAATAACAAAATCAAGAAGATCGATATATTGTGAAGATAAGTTTAATCAAATACATTTTGATGAAGAAATTTTCTTCATCATGAGTTTAATTCGAGCTTCATTAATTAATATCTGTGATACCAGTGATTTTATTTTTACATATAAATATTCAGATACACAACAAATTTTAAGTAGTTTCAATACAATTTTTAAATTTTATTCAGAAGAACAAATAAGAGAAATATTAGATAGCTTTTCTATTTTGGAAAAGATGAAAGCTGTTTCGCTTGAAACTATTTCTGATGAAGATTATTCAAAAGAGGTTAGTAAAATTTCAAATTCAACCTTTTCAATCCTTGATGGTGAGGTGATAAAAATTTCAGATTATTATGATAGTCAGTATTTTTTTAATGATCTTGCCGTTCCAAATACAGTAACAAAACAAGCATCTTTACCAACTATTTCAGATAGGAATCAAAAGAATAAAATAATTTACAGCGATCAAATTTCTAATTTTAATATTATATCTAATCTTTTTATTGAACTTTTTAAAATGAAATTACAAGAAAATTATAATCTTAATGAGTCTATAAGAACAAGAGTTTACCATTCAGATGTTTCTTTACCAACAATCTCTGATCGTTTTGAAATTATAGATAATTAAAATACTAAATAGGAGGTCGAATGTGTCAAAAATTTTCCATGAAGACGAATATAAAATTTTTGATAAGCTTATACAAAATCGAAAAAATAATCATTTAGGTCCTTTAGGATGGGTACAAGTTTATCTTAGTCGTAGTGATTTAATTAATAAAACTCCTTCTTTTGAAGGACACAATTTAGTAGTTGCTAGAGGAAGGGAATTTGTAGCACAAAAATCATTTAATTTAAATACATTTGATGGTGGTATAAGAGCTGATTGGCGTTCCCATACAATTACACACTTTGCAGTTGGTAGTGGTGGTGCAACAGTTAATAATGATATTGTTGATTTAAATGGTCCATTTATTTGTGATACAGGATTATATGAACCAATTTCTTTAGGAAATGCATCATATTTAGAAGAACCATCCACATATTCATCTGGTGATGGTATTCATGAATATACTGATGCTGTTAAACCAATTACAACCGATGGCGAAGTAATATTAGAATTAGATAATTATACAGGTGGCACAACATCTTGTGATTATTATACTAAAGTTAAATGCACTTGTGTTGTTGCTGATGGAGAACCATCAGCATTAAATCCAGGATCATCTGTTGAAATTTCAGAAGCTGGTCTTTATTTTGTAAATGGTACAGATGCACAAATGTTTTCACACATTTGTTTTGCTCCAAAATGGACAGAAAAATCAAGTGAATTAATTATTATTTGGTATATTTTATTTTAATAAATTTTAAAGTGAGATATTTAGAATGTCTCAAGAAATTGAAAATGATAAATTTAAAATACATAGAAATTTAAATTGGATAATACCAGCTTTAGTAACAGCAGTTTTAGTCATATATCATTTAATGTATGCTGTTAAAACAGTTGAAAAGTTAGAAAAAAAAATTACTGATCATCTAATGAGAATACGTAAAATTGAAGATCATTTAGAAGTTATTGATAAAAAATATAAGGTTAAAACTGTTGAAATAGATTCAAATATTGAGAAAATCGAAGAGTTTTGTTGTGGTGAAAAAATTCGATTCAAAGAACAACTAAAGAAAGAAAAATATTAAAATAATATAAAATTTAAATGAAAGGAGTCGTGATGATTTTAGATAGACGCGAACCTGGTGTATATGTCTCAATCGAAGATGCCTCATATGTTGCACCCACGATTGAAATTGGTCGTGTGGGCTATATTGTAATTTTGACTGACAGAGGTCCTCATAATCGTATTGTGACAGTTACATCACAAGCACAATTACATTCATTGTTTGGAAAACCAAATTATAGAAGAACATCTCAATCACTTTATTTAGCAGACAAATATTTACAGTATTCAAGTAAGTGTTTGATTTGTCGAGTAGTTCCTGATGATTCTTATTGGTCGAATATTAATATTACTGAAAATACAAGTTCAACTTCGATTTCAGAAACTTATAGTTTTACTAATGATTCAAATATTGTTACGCCAGCTGATGCGAATGCTTATGATGCATTTGATGTTGGTGATTGGATATTTTCAAATGATGATACATTAGATCTTGCTCTTCAAATTATTTCTAAAGATGATTCGTCTGGTTATGAATTTGTTTTATCTGGAAAATATCAAGGAACAACTAACACAACAACTGCTCAAAAGTTTATTCCTTATCAATTTAATACGATAATAAATGTTGATACCGTAAATGATATGCCAGCAACTGCATCAGATATAGTTTATTACTTTTATGCAAATGGAGCTGGTGAATATTATAACAATATTAAAATTAAAGGTGTTCGTAATATCCAAATGGAGAGAATGTATACTGATGATAATGGTGACATTCTTTATAAATATTTATTTATGGACATTGCAGTTTATTATGAGAATGATGATGGAACTGAGACACTTTTAGAAGGACCCTGGACAGTATCTCTTGTTCGAAGAACACCACAAGATACTGTTATTCGTGATTTATCATCAGGTCAAGTTCTTTACATTGAAGATATTATAAATGCAAGAAGTGATTTTATAAGAGTTATTTCAGGTCAAGCTGTTGAGAAATTAATAACAGATACTGATAATGAAGATAGACGTCTTCAAGTAATGCTTCTTCTTTCTCAGACAACTCCGATCAATACAAACAATATTGCATCTGGTGGTGCTCAATTACAAGAAGGTACTGATGGTACTGGAATGTATGATCCATCTGGAAATATTTCAATTTCATCACAATTAGAAGGTTTGGTAAAACAAGCATATATGGGTACACTTACCAGTGTTGATGGTAGTGTGGAGCAGATGCCTGAGTGCGTGTATCCTTGGTTTGAACCGGATAAAGAGAGATTTTTATCTCTATAGTCCCAGTTGGAGGGAACTCCAACTTGAAAAATCTTAGAATTGCTGGAAACTCGTATAAGTATTTATACGACAATCAGCAGCCGAGTCCAGAAATGGAAAGGTTCAACGACTATCCCGTATGGGAGTAGGACTCAAGTGAGTTCGAAGTAAAGATCAACTATTACGTTGATGATGTAGTCTGGTCTAGATAGAAATATCTAGAAGGAGAAGTTTAACGAACTTCTTCGTAACAAAACGTATATCGTTTGTGGAGGATTTTCTGATACGATTCAAGACGGTGCTCGTCAATTAGCAGATTATCGTCAAGATTGTATGTGTATTGCAGATACTGGTGCATTAGTGGAAGATTACGAAACAGATTTAGATCGTAGATTAAATAATGTTCCTTGGAATAGTTGGAATTCTATGCTCTATGTTCAATTTCGTAAAATTTTTGATATGTACACAGGATCTTATATGTGGATGACTCCTGTTTATCATGCTATTGAAAGACATTTATATTGTGATGGTTTTTACTTCATAGCCGAGCCGGTTGCTGGTATCGAAAAGGGCGCAATACAGGAACCAATTGAGCTTGCATATAAGGCTAACCACGTAGAAAGAGGTGATCTCGGTGATGCCGAACTCAACTGCACAATCGTCGAACCTCAAGGTAAATATATACTTACGCAGTATACTACCTGGAAAAGACTCTCTGTTCTTAAGCGTGCTCATGTTGCAAAGTTCGTTTGTTACATTAGGAAAGTTATACCAACACTTCTTAAAGACATTCTTCAAAGAAAAGCTACACAATATTGGATTAATCAAGCCCAGTTTAGAGTTGATACCTTCCTTTCAAACTTTATAGAAAACCCAAGTCTTGAAAGATACTCAATTTTGAAATCATATAATGTTTCAGTTCAATTTGATGACGTTGCTTCTGAGCTCAATGTATATATAGATATCACACCCATTCGTGCTATTGAAAGAATCAACGTCTTTATTACGGTACACTAAGGAGGTAATCTATAATGGGTTATGAAATAATTGATGCAATGAACCAAAGAATTTCTGCAGTAAGTGTTAAAAATTCACCAGATGCTTTAACTCGAGATATTGGTGGATATAATCGTGATAATCAACCATATATTTCTGGTTATTTTCAAGTAATGTTCCATTTACCTGGTAAACTCTTTACAGGTTCTTCTGCCGCTGCAGTAAATTGGTTACACAGCACCTGTGAGGGTTTTACACCACCAACGCAAACTCTTGATAAAATTGATGTTCAAGGTCAAGGAAAAGTTGGAGCATCATTTGTAGCTTCTACTACTATTACACGTGAATTCACACTTACATTTCGTGAATATCAAAATTTACCAATATTAAATACGATTCGTTCTTGGGCTGCGATGTTTGATCCACATATTGGTGTTAGTCCACTGTCTGGTGCAGATTTTATTCCAACCAGTTATAAAGGAATGTGTTATGTAATTCAGACAAAACCAACAATGGGAAAAAATCCAACAGATCAAGGAAGCATTGAAAATGATGATATAGAAGAGATATGGGCATTAGATGGTGTATTTCCTACCACAGTTCCCTTTGATACCCTAAATTCAGACATTATGACAAGCGATTCTGTACAACATAGTGTTACATTTTCATTTGATGGTTTCCCACTTACAAAAGTAGATGGTGGTGATGATTTATTAAAAACAGTTAAAAGTTTACTTTCTGGTAAAGATTATATGAAAACTTTTGATCAGAAATTTAAGTCTTTAACTTCTTTAAAATAAAAAAATTTCCGAGAGAGCCTGGACGAACTCTCTCGGAAAAAGTGAGATTTAAGCTGTTTTTCGCCTCCCAGCTATTTTCTCACTCTCTTCTCCTCCGTGTGTTGAGCCGCTCTTAATTGAGCGGCTCTTTTTTACTCAAAATTTGATAAATATTTTTTTTGAATTAAAGTTGCATGAAAAAGCAACTTTCGAAAAAACTCAAAATCTTCATTTAGAAAATCTAGAGCGTAATTGATATAATCTCTATATTTTTGTTTGTAGAAAAACATTTTTTCGAGATTAAGAATGAAATTAATATAGTGTAGATATTCAATATGATCAACACCAATTCCATTTCTAATATTTTCTAATTCTTTTTTTGAGATTTTAAGCTCTGTCAATAAATCTTCAAATTTTGGTATAATAAGTTCAAATGAATCTATTTCACCAAATAATGGATTAAATATTCGATGAGGAATATTTTTATTTTTTGCTTTGTAAAAACATGATTCAAAAACCTCTAACGTTGTATTGAATGGTAAAATATCTAATATATGTCTGACATAATCTAATGCTGGTGCGCAAAAATGACCAATTGATAATTGATTAGGGTGAATAAAGCCGTTTGGGAAATTGATTTCATATTCTAAATTGATTAAATTATTTAAATATTTTTTGTTGTCTTTAAACAATTTTGTTTGAGAATTTAATAAGAAAAGTAAATTCTCTTTAGAAGCTTGTATAAAATATGGAAATTCTAGAAGTTTCCAACCACAAGCTTTATATTGACAATGTGATTCGATTTCCTGAAAACATTTTTCAGGATTTATTAAAGATTCAGCATCAATATATGAAAATATTAAAAAGAACTCTTTACTATGATTTATGATTTGAAATGTTGGATATTGGATTAAACCTTCTTTAAATTCAAAATCCTTACATAATATACATTTTGAATTTTTATCTAATTTAAAAAGATTTTTTCCTATTGTAATTGGTTGATCTATTAAAATGATACAATCAGGAAAAATTCTCAAAAGAAGATTTTTTAAAATCTCCTTTGTTGTCCAAAATTCTTCTCCTTCCTTTATTGATTCAAGATATTCATCTTGTTTTTTTGTAGCTACATTCTCAAGTAGAATTTCCATTTATCCTCCTTTATCTTTAAAATGGGCCACTCTTATCGGGCGGCCCATTTTTTAGTGATGAGAATTTAGAATCTCATAAAACGCAATGTGCTCCAAGTATTTTCGCAATAATGGAACATCTCCGTTTACCATTATGAGACTATTATTGATAAAGACTAGATTTTCTCCGTTATTAAAAAATTTCTTCTCAAAATTATAAATGATATTTAAAATAGCAAAGTACTTATCTTCTGGTACTTTTAATGATTTAGCTTTTTCTATAAAATATTTAATATCAATATTTAATTCTTTAGTAATATTAAATGGGAAATTAACATCTTTTTTATCTAGAATTTCTATTTCTTTCATTGGATTCAGAAATTCAAATGGAATATGTTTTCGTTTACTTTGATAAAATAAAGTTTCGTAAATATCTAGTATTGTTGAAACAGGTAACACATCTAGAAATTCTTTTGAACGTCTTAATCCTCTTTCACAAAAATGACCAAATGTTAACAAATCAGGATGGACAAATCCATTAGGAAAATTGTTCCCTGAAAAGTTTTTAAATTTTTCTTTTGATAGAGCTAATAAGTTTTCGTAATTAAGTTGGATATAATAAGGAATTTCTATAACTTTCCAACCACATGAACTAAGTATACAAGTTAAGTGCAAATCTTTTGCACACTGTTCGGGAGAAGTGAATGATTTTGGTTTTAGAAATTGGAAAACAAATTTGATCTCTTTGTTATTGGGATTGAAAACCTGAAAAGTTGGACAAACCTCTGTGATGTGTTTTGGAAAAATATTACATTTCAGACATTCTTTTTTTATTGGAATATAGTTTTCCATTCCTATTTTAACAGCAAGATCTCTTTGAACTACGTAATCTTCGAAAACTGTTTTTAAAACTTTCTCCAGACAGTTTTTGTTAGTCCAAATTTCTTTTCCTTGACTTGATAATTCTCTTAAATAATCATCTTGTTCTTTCGTTCCCACCTTTTGAATTTCAATTTCCATTAATTTTTTCCTTCAATTACTTATATTATAGATTTCTTATCCGTTTCTGAGTTTATCTCTTCCATTATGATCTTTTTTGTAAATTCCATTTCTAGATTTTCTAATCCAGATATTTCATTCTCCAACCTTTCTATTTCTTGATTTAAATATTCTAAACAAAATTCTCTAATCCTTTCCCGAACAATAGTTTGTTCTTTCTCGTCAGAAATTTGACTGGATAGAGATATTTTACCATTATTATAATAATAACTATCAATGATAATTTGAATATTGTTAGTTGAAAATTGAGCATGAATATTAAACAACAAATCTAATTGTCCTTTTTTATCTTCTAAAGTTTCAATAAATTTGCAAACTCTTTCCATTGATCTTCCTCCAAAATCTGATTAAAAAGTTGTTCATATTTCGAAATTTTTTCTAATTCTTTTTGAAGTTCTTCAATTCTTTTGACGATTATATCTTTTTGAAGAGAAATTTTTAATTTCATACATAAATCTTCATAAAAAGGAATTGCTGAATTGAAAGAACTTTTAGTTACTTTAATATCAATACTATCACATTTTGATAATTCATCTAAAAATTCTTCATATTGTATTATTTGATTTTGAATGATACGATATCTTTTACAAATATCTTTGATCATATGTTTACCCTCCTGTATTTTCAATTATTTTTGACAGTGGTGGAATTCTCCATGATCTGTTAGTTTCATTGTATTTTGCATCCATTGCGTGCAAAATAGCTGTAGCTACACTTTGATTATTGTAACTTTGCATTATAATCAAAGCCTCACAAAGGAGAACAATCAAGTTCTCCTTTGGTAAATCTTTTAGAATGTTATAGATTGACTCTGGTAATTCATCAGTTGTAATCATTTTTTATTTCTCCTTCTATGAGTATTTTAAAATATAGAATTTCCAAACTCTCGGAAATTTCTGAATGTCTACATACCGTATTGCATCTCCATCCTGTTGAACAGCTTCTAAACATACTTTTTCAGATGCTGAAGGGATATATTTTATTGCTTTACCATCCTGTTGAACAGCTTCTAAACATACTTCTTCAGACGGTGAAGAGATATATCGTATTGCATAACCATTCCGTCGAACAGCTTCCAAACATACTTCTGCAGATGGTGAACGAATAAATTGTATTGCATCTCCATCTTGTCGAACAGCTTCTAAATATACTTCTGCAGATGGTGAACGAATAAATCGTATTGCATAACCATCCTGTCGAACAACTTCTAAACATACTTCTACAGATGGTGAATGAATATATCGTATAGTATTACCATCCTGTCGAATAGCTTCCAAACATACTTCTTCAGACGGTGAATGAATATATTTTATTGCATAACCATCCTGTCGAACAGCTTTCAAACAATACTTTTCATCGTACCACTTCTCTAGTTCTTCTTTTTTTATCATATTAATCCTCCTTTTATTTTTGAAAATAGAAAAGTTGATTTTTACTTTTTCGTGTATTTCTTTATGAAAATGAAGAAAATAAAAGAAATATTAAACGATTTTATAAAAATATATTTTAAATAAAACCAAAGGAGCTCACAATGAAAAAATTAATTCTTGAAATTGAAGGCACAACAATTCGGGTGGTTACACCTGAAGGGAAGATATTAATATCCGTTTTGAACACGGACATCAATACACCGGATATATTCCGGAAAGCTTTTAATATCGACGAATAAAAAACCCCGGGTAGAAATACCCGGGGAAATATTTTTTTGAAATTAATAAAGAGGCCAAAAATCGAAAAAAGGACTAAGACCTTTGTTTCGTTTAATTCTTTCAATAATATCTTCAATAAAAATTTTTAATGGAAATACTATTAAATTTTCATGTCTAACATAAATCGGTACTGAATCTGAAAGATAGATTTCTTGTGATTTTAATTTCTCAACTGCAGCATTGCTAAGGATTCCATGTGTCGCAACAGCTATCACTCTATTAGCTCCAAAATCTTTTAAAATATTCATTGCACAATTTAAAGTTCCACCAGTATCAATCATATCATCAACAAGACAAACATTTTGTCCGTGAACATCTCCGATTACTTCCATCGAATCAATTTGATTTGGAGCAGATCTTACTTTGTTAATTAAGCAATAACTTTTCGCTCCTAGTTTACCACCTAATGCTTTTGTTCTTTTTATAGAACCAGCATCCGGAGAGCAAAATGTCCAAGAAGATAAATCTTCAAATTCTTGTTCTAAATAATGTTTAAAAAACATTCTAGTTGAAATGTGATCAAATTGGATTCTACTATTTATCATTCCCTGAATTTGATCAGCATGTAAATCAAATGTAATTAATCTATCAACATTTACACATTTTAGCATGTCACAAATAACTTTTGCAGAAACTGGTGTTCCACTTGTATGGCGTCGATCTTGGCGACTATATGGGAATAATGGTAAAAACAATGTTATTTTTTTTGCACCAGATCTTCTAACAGCATCTGACATTATCATTAATTCCATTAAATGATATGATGGATCTTTAAATGATTGCAATATTATAATATGTTGTTCACGAACACTATCAAGTATTTCAATATGTTGTTCGCCATTTGCAAATTTTTCAGAAATATAATTTATTGTTGGTTTAATACCGAAATGATTGGCTCCGTTACATACAATAATATTTGTAATCATATTATCCTCAAAAGATTATTATATATTTCATTATGTTGATACCAATAGATTCCTTTTATTTCTAATTTTTTTGCCGTTCCTGGAAAATAAATAAATTTAAACATAAAATCTAAAATCTTTTGACCTTTTTTTAATTGTAGTGTTGTATTATATTCTCTATATTTATTAATATCTATTATTATATCTAAATCAAAATCTTGATAAATTATAACATTTGGCAAATCAGTTCTAATTAAATTATTATACTCATTTATAAAATATTGATATGTATTAAATTTTCGATATATTTTATAAAAGAAATCTATATTATTTGGTTCATAAAAAACAGGTAAAATTCCCTTTGGGAATGTTATTTTAATTTTTGGTTTATATTTGACACTTATTAAATTGTTATGATTATTGAATATTTTTTTACCGGCAAGATTATCGTCATGATTTATTTTTAAGGAAAAAGACCCGTCTAAATTTGATGTTATATAATCGCATTCAACTTCTGGGCTACAAATTAATATATTTTCAGATAAATTTAATGATGAAAATTGATCAACATCATAATTATTTTTATTTATAATTGACAACATCTTCTTTGTTTCTTTTCATCCTGGCAAAAGCTTGATGCGTGTGAATACTTTCTTCATTTGCAACTTGTATATCAAAATCAACTAATGGTAATTTTATCATTTTA
Source organism: Fidelibacterota bacterium (assembly GCA_029931905.1). GTDB lineage: Bacteria > Fidelibacterota > Fidelibacteria > Fidelibacterales > Fidelibacteraceae > TCS52. The sequence goes on along the minus strand of JAOZRH010000056.1, from coordinate 885 downwards.
TCATAAATTGATCTTACCATATCTTCTACAAAATTTGGATTTTCGTAAGCTTTTTCTGTTACATATTTTTCATCTGGTCTTTTTAGAACACTATAAATTTCACAAGAAGAACAATCTTCTGCTATTTTAACAAGATCTTCAATCCATAAAACAAATCCATTACTAACACTACCACTCAATTTAACCTTTGATCTTTGATTGTGAGCTCCATTATTTGAAATCTCTTTACTACAAGGACATAATGAAGTTGTGGTTGTGGTAACAGTAACAGTAAATAAATATTCATCTACTTCACTTATTAAATCAAAAACAACATCACAATGTATCATACCTGGTTCTTTACTAACAGGAGCAATTTTTGAAATGAAATACGGGAACTTATAAATAATTTGACAACGTCGAGATTCACATTTATTTTTAATATACTCTGCTATATTAATCATTAAATCTTTATGTAATTGATATTCTGAAAATTTTTGAACTCCAATAGCTAATCTTGACATATGAGTTCCTTTAGTGTCACCATCTAATGACACATAAACTTCAATATCTGCAACTGTATGTTGTTTTCCACCATTTTTTTCTGAAATATAAATGGGGAATTTTAAATCTTTAATCCCAACAGTTTGGATCGGATAATTATATTTAGGTTCAGTTTTTTGAATATCTGATAAATTATTTTGATTTTTAAGGTGATCATCACAAAACCACACCCCATTTATAGCACCGCCTTCGTTAGGTGCTAGTAATTGATTACAAATAGAACATTTATATTGAGTTATACTTTCATTCATTTCGCCTCCTAAAGAAAAAGTGGAGAAATATTTCTCCACTTTTGAAATATTTCTTATACTGATATTTTATCCATTTTCTAAACGATAATGA
>JAOZRH010000224.1 GCA_029931905.1 Fidelibacterota bacterium | reverse complement strand
TTTTTTTTGTGTCTTTCGTGGCAAAATATCTCCACTTCAAATAAATTTATTTTTTATTCAAATAATTGATTATATATCGAATTATTTCTTCAGAAAATACATCTTTATACTTATTTTTATTCTTTTTAAATAGATTAACTGCCTCACTCAAATTTTTTGGTAATGGGTCAAGTAAATTATGATCTGGTTTTGAATATTGCTTTGCTTTTTCTTTATAAATTTTCTTTGAACTCAATCCAACAGTAATTGCTTGACAAATTCCAGCAAGTAGAAAAAAATGATTTGCCGAACCATCTGCACTTCGTAATTCTACTGTTTGTCGTTTAAATGGAGAATGATATGATTCCATATTATTTTTATTTATTATCGATGCCATATCTTCACCATTTTGCCAAGCAAGCGGTATTCTCACTAATGCGTTTCTGTCCAATTCATTCCAATATGCAGTTGACGGTGTTTCTTGCCCAGAATTTAATCTTTCATAAGATGATTCAACCCTGTTTCCAATAGCGGTCAATGATGAAGCATACTCACACAAAACTGCAATTACTGCAAGTGATTCATCTGATAATTCGCCATTTTCATTTCTCATAATATTATTATTATTCTTTAATAACTCAAGATGAAAATGTAATCCATTGCCAGCATGTCCACTTTGCAATTTTGGTGCAATACTAAAAACAAGCCCATATTTATCAGCAATATTTCTTGCTACCCATTTTGCAATAGAAACATTTAGTCCAGCTCTTTCAATTGGAGCTGGTAAAAATTCTACTTCATATTGCTCTGCATATTTTCCATTCCATTTTGAATTTTTATTCTCAATTTTTGGAATATGACCTACTTCACTATGTGCATATTTTACATTTCCTGTAATTTGACTTACAACCTTTGCAATTTCATTTGCAACCGATCGATATTTTAAAAAAGGTGTCGTTTGATGATATCCGCTCTGGGGTTCCAATTCGAATGGACTTTTTTCATATTCACCAATTAAATAAAACTCTAATTCACCAAGAGCCCATAATTCAAGATTATTTTTTTCTCTTATTAAATTTGAAGCATTAATTAAAACATTATTTGGTGTAAATTCTGCTCGTTTTTCATCTTTATTTATAAAATTACAGATAATATTTATTGATTTCTCTTCGAATGGATTTTTATAAGCAGTTGAATAATTTGGTACTATATATAAATCAGAACCACCAGTAGGAATAATTTGATTAAAAATACTGCTACCGTCAATTCTTTCCCCTGATGCAAGAATTCTGTGAGCATACTCGTTAGAATTTATTGGAATTAATATTTCACGAATCTCACCTTCTAAATCTATATATTGAAAATATATTGTATCTATATCATTTTTTTGAATATAATCTAAAATATCACTTCTTTGCATATTTTGTGGCTGTTTATTTTGTTTGTGAGCAATAGTTAATTTCATTTTATACCTTCTTTTTATTTAATTCAATATATATTGATTATTTTTCCAATGTGTCTAATATTCTTTTCCGAAACCTTATATTCTAAAATTTCCACATTGCATTCCAAGGTGGTAAAATAATCGGTTTAGTTTTTAATGCTTTTAACATTTTTTTGGATAAATGTTTTTTCTCAATAATAACCGCATACATATATTTATCAAACCAGTCGTTTCCTAAAGTAAAATACCCATCATGTCCACGATCTTCTCCCCAAGAATTCTCAACTAACCATTTTTGTGGTTTCCCATCTTTTATATCTACACCAACAAAGACCATTGCATGAGTTGGAACTGATTGATTATACAAAACCTGCTCTTTTCTACTTAAATCAAAATTGATTCCAAACAGGCTTTCATAATCTTTTATTCCTCTAATCATAAATCCATCACTATCATATTCCTTACCAACATCACAACCAAACCATACTGGAGTATCATCCATAATTTGAGTTGTTGCCAATTTTTTCATATCACTAGTTGGTAAATTTAAAACAAACATATTTTCTTTTTCAAACATATTTCTATCATATTCTATTTTGTATGTCTGATAATATTTTTCTAATGGATTGCTCAAAATGTAAACATAATTATCAATATCAACTTTAACTATTTTTTTAGCAAATGATTTTGGTGTATATTTTTTATCTATTGTTACATCACCATCTTCATTTTCATATTTCCAAACAAAATTCTTTGGAGGTATTCCAAAAGTCATTGCTAATAATTTGTAAATATCTTGCATTGCATTCAAACGAATATTTTCATAATCTTCTGTCGTTGTTTTTTTCACTTTATTTGCTTCAAAAATTTTCGATGCAGTTTGATACAATTTCTTTTTCATTAAATAAGTTAAATCGCCAGTATGTGAACTTGTGTAAGTTTCAGGCATCGCATACATTGGTACAAGTCCATATTTATCAATTAAATCCATAACCATATTCCATTGACCGCCATCACCAGTTGTATTATCTAACAACCAATCAATTTCTCTACTTTCCACATCTTTATCTTTCCATTCAATAATTTGATTTATGAATAAATTTGCCTTTTCAAGTTTATCATAAAAAGACAAATAGCTATGTGAAAATTCAAAATTTTCTAATTTGTATTCATTAATTATTCTTGGGCGAAAAATATTTAATCCTGCAAATAACCAACAACGCCCTGTAGATTGTTGATTTGTTATGCCTTTTACATCTAATTTTTTGGAAAACAATTCATCTTGTTTTATGTAAGTTTCTCTATCAACTGCCAAATCTTTAATCCGATATTTTGCCAGTGCATTCATTATAGCTTTTTGTTCACCGCTTCCTGTAATGACTTTTTCAAATTGTTTCAAATTTTCCATTGTTAATGCACCATCATTTTGTGCAAAAATATTAACAGAAATTAATAAAATAATTAATAAATATTTAACTTTCATCTGTACCTCCATATATTTTATTCATAAACTTCGTAAATTTAAGCTATTATTTGAAATTAATCAAACAATAAATCAAATATTATCTATTCAAAAA
>JAOZRH010000055.1:2268-11420 GCA_029931905.1 Fidelibacterota bacterium | reverse complement strand
CATAAATAGTAGTAGTGGAATTATGATTGTAATTAATAGTAGGTGTTTTTTCATTTTCTCTCTCCGTTATTTTAGAACACGGATTTTCTTTACCGTCCGCCTATACAGTCGGACAGGCTAAGTCGCAGAGGTTTTTCTCCGGTCTCCGGTCTCCGGTCTCCCGTTTCCGTTTATAACAATCTAAAGTTATAATTTTTCCAACAATGCAACCGATTCTAAATGAGCTGTATGCGGAAACATATCAACTGGTTGAAATTTTAAAACTTTATATTTTTCTTTTGTTAATATATTTATATCTCTTATTTGTGTAGAAATATTACAACTAACATAAACAATTTTCGGAGAATTTAATAACAACATTTGTTCTAAAAATTTCTGATTTAATCCAGCTCTTGGCGGATCAACAATTATTACATCGGGTTTTTCTAAAGTATCTATCAAATCTTTTTCTTTTTGTAAAAAATGGTTAAGATTTGCAAAATAAAATTGGCAATTATCTATTTTATTTAATTTACAATTATTACGAGCATCATTTATCGCCTCTTGAATAATTTCAAAACCATAAACCTGTTTTGAATATTTCGCTAAAAACAATGAAATTGAACCCGCTCCAGAATAAAAATCCCAAACAACATTTTCTTTATCAATTTTTGCAAAATTTTTTATCACTCCAAAAAGTATTTCTGCCCCTTTTGTATTAGTTTGAAAAAATGAATTTGCAGAAATTTTATATTTTATATTACCAAGCGTTTCATGAATATACGATTTACCATAAAGCAATAATTCTTTTTCACCAAGAGAATGATTATTCATTGCGGTTGAAATATTATTTACAATTGATTTAATATTATTATATTTTTCCGACAATAATTTTACTAATGGTATTAATTGTTCAGAATCTTCATAAGAAGTAACAAAATTGACCATAATTTCATCGGTATGAACTCCGGCACGAATAATAATTTGCTTTAAAAATCCCTTGTGATTTCTTGCATCTAACAACTCTATCTTATTTTCTTGAGCAAAATCTTTAATATCCTGTAAAATATCATTACGAATGTCAGTTTGTAATAAACAGCCTTCAATATCAATTACCTTATCCCATCTTTGTGGTGCATGCAACCCTATCGCAAAATCCATTGCAGTTTCTGGATCATTTTCTTTCATTGCCCATCTTTTTACGGAAGTTGAAAAATCCATTCTGTTTCTATACCGCAAAATTTCAGGCGATGAAATTATTTTTTCAACTGGAACTTCTCCAAATTCACCAAGATGTTCAATAATTTCTTTAACTTGTCCATCTTTCATTTTAAGTTGATAATTATAATCAATATCTTGATGTTTACACCCACCGCAATCCGAGAAATATTTACATTGTGGCACAACAAAATAAGGACTCTGTTCCACAACCTCCATTATTATAGCTTCGGCAAAATTTTTCTTTTTCTTAATAATTTTCACTTTTAATTTTTGTTTTGGAATTGCACCACGAACAAAAACTACAAACTCACCAACTCTAGCAACTCCTTTGCCACCAAAAGCCACAGAATTAATCTTTACATCTATAATATCATTTTTTCTTATTATTTTTTCCATACTCATAAATTAAACAAATATTTTATCAAAGCTAATTGTTTTTAAACAAATTCTAAAGGCATAATATTATTAAATTTTTAATAGTACATTTTATAATTGTAATTTTTATAAAAAATTAGTAAAATTAGTACAAATTATTTGGATGGATAAATTAAATGAAAAAAATAAAATATTAAATTGTTCTTTTAATTTATTTTTGTAAAAGATTTAATATTCTAAATCAAACATATTATTGAGGAGAAAAAATGAAGAACCAAATGAATTACAAATGTCCAAAATGCGGAAACACGCAATATGAAGTTGATGAAATGCGAGCAACTGGTGGAATGTTTTCAAAAATATTCGATGTGCAAAATAAAAAATTTACAACTGTTACCTGTACAAAATGTAAATATACGGAATTATACAAAACCGCATCAAGCACATTGGGAAATGTATTTGATTTTTTTACAGGATAATTTAATTTAATAATAAAACGAGTGAAACATGAACAATTTAAATTGGTATTTCCCGAAAACAATAAAAGAAGCTACAGACTTAATCACTAAAGAAAAAGTTTTGTTTCATGCTGGTGGAACTGCCTTATTACCGAGAAATTTAGATAAAATTAATGGTTTTATTAATCTGTCAGATTTGCCATTACACTACTTCAAAAAGGAAAATGATACAGTTGAATTTGGTAGCATGAATACTTATGCAAATATAGTTTCCAAAATTTATGAAATTGATTCGGAAAATATATTATTAAAATCATTACAAACTTCTGCCGACACTCCATTAAGAAATAGAATTACAATTGGCGGAAGCATCGCCTTTGCGCCACCTTGGTCTGATATTATTGGAGCATTAATTGTGCTTGATGCAAAAATTTTATTGTCTGGAGAAAATAATGGCGATTTTCCAATTGAAAAATTTCTACAAAATCCAAAATTAAAACAGAATTCTTTGGTAACAGGAATTAAATTTAATTTATCAAATTGGAAATCATTTAGTTACAGAAATATTCGCACAAAAAAAGATATGCCCGCTTTTCATATCGTTGCAATGTTAAAAATTGAGAACGAAATAATTCAAGATAGCAAAATCATAATAACTGGAACCGTAAACAGATTTGATAAAATAATTGAAGTTGAAAATTATTTAAAAAATAGAAAAATAGATGACATTGAGTTTTCACAAATAGAAAAATTGGTTGATGTTAAATTTACAGGGAAACGATTTTCCGACCCTGAATATTCACAAAAATTAGTCGGTATAGAATTGGGAAGAGGAATTAAAAAATTAGTGAGGAATTTATAGTGAAAGGAACATTTATAATTAACGGACAATCAAAAACAATGGATTTTAATTCAGATGAACGGCTTGTAATTAGCTTACGAAACAATGGTTATACCGAAGTCAAAAACGGATGTTTAGAAGGAGAATGTGGTGCTTGTATGATTTTACTTGATGATATGCCAGTGCATTCATGTCAAATTTTTACCGCATCTGTACAAAACAAAAATATTACCACGATAAAAGGAATTGGTGATTTACATCTGCCACACATCATTCAAGAATCATTTGTTGAAGCTGGAGCTGTTCAATGTGGATTCTGTTCGCCTGGTTTTATTATTGCAACTTATGCACTGCTAAAGAAAAATCCAAATCCTACCGAAAATGAAATTAAACAAGCAATTGATGGTAATTTATGTCGTTGCACAGGATATGTAAAAATAATTGATGCCATAAAAAATGCTTCAAAATTAATTCAAAAAGAAAGAGTGCACTCATGAAAAATTTAAACACAATAGGAAAATCAAAGAAAAAAATCGATGCCCTTTCTCTTGCAACCGGAAGTGCAAAATTTGTAGATGATTTTGAAATAAAAGATCCGTTATTTGTGTCATTTCTGTATTCGCCTTATGCACATGCAGAAATTGTAGATATTGATGACGAAAATGCTAAAAAAATAGATGGCGTTGTTGATATTCTTCATTATAAAAATGTGAAAAATCAAAAACTACACACAACTGCCGGACAAGGTTATCCCGAACCATCGCCCTATGATACTGTAATGTTTGACAGTAAAATGCGTTATGTTGGAGATAGAGTGGCAACAGTTATTGCAGAAACAAAGCAAATCGCCGATAATGCCGTCAAAAAAATAACCGTAAAATATAATGTGCTCAAACCAGTTTTCGATTCTGAAGAAGCATTAGAAAAAGGAGCACCAAGACTTCATGGCGATGAAAGATTTGTGCCAATTCCTGTCAAATATAATTCAGAAAATAATCTCGCAGCAGAAGTTGATTTTGCTTTTGGAGATGTAGAAAAAGCAGAAAAAGAATCTGATTTTATAATCGAAAAAAAATATTCAACTCATTATGCATCACACGCCGCAATTGAACCGCATTCCACAATTTCTTATTTTGATGAAATGGGAAGATTGGTAATTATTGCCTCAACACAAGTTCCATTTCATGTTCGCAGAATTGTTTCTAAAGTATTGGATTATCCGTTGTCAAAAATTAGAGTTATTAAGCCAAGAATCGGTGGAGGATTTGGTGGAAAACAAGAGGTTTTTCTTGAACCAATTTCAGCATTTATCACAATTAAACACAAAAGAGCTGTAAAAATCATTCTTTCACGAGAAGAAGTTTTTCAATCGAGTCGAACTCGTCATCCAATGAAAGTTAAATTAAAAACAGCAGTGAAAAATAGTGGCGAAATAACAGCACTTTCTCTACATGCACTATTGAACACTGGAGCTTACGGTTCACATGCTTTAACAATTGTTTCAAATGCTGGATCAAAGGTATTACCATTTTTCAATAAAGTAAAAAACATTAGTTTTCTTGGACAATCTGCATATACAAATCTTCCAGTTGGAGGAGCTTATCGTGGTTATGGAGCAACACAGGGCTATTTTGCTCTAAATCAACAGGTCGATATTATAACACGAAAATTAAATTTAGATATTTTAGAATATATTAAAAAACATCATATCAAAACAGGCGAAACTTCAGAAGTTTTTAAAGCACTGGGTGAGGGTTCTGAAGGTGTTGCTCAAACAATACATTCTTGTGAGATGGATAAATGTATTGATCTTGGAGCAAAAGAAATTGATTGGTATAATAAACGAGATAAACAGATTTCTTTAAGCGAAGATAAGGTTCGTGGAGTTGGAATTGGATTTTCTATGCAAGGTTCTGGAATTCCATTGATTGATATGGGTGCTGCTTCAATGAAAATGAATGACGACGGTTCATTTAATTTATTTGTCGGCGCTACAGATATTGGAACTGGTTCTGATACAATTCTCGCTCAAATTGCTGGCGAGGTTCTTGGAATAAATTTGGATAAAATTATCGTTCTATCTTCGGACACTGATTTAACACCATTTGATGTTGGAGCTTATGCATCTTCTACAACTTATGTTTCTGGTACTGCTGTAAAAAATTGTGCCACTAAAATTAAAAATCAACTTCTAAAAGTTGCTTCGAACATGTTAGATTCAGATGAAAAAAACTTGGTAATTGGAAATAATAAAATAACAGATGAAACAACAAACAAATCTGTAACTCTTGGTGAAATTGGCGAATATACTCTTTACACAAAAGATCAATTTCAAGTACAAGCAAATGCATCTTATGTACCACAATTGTCGCCACCACCATTTATAGCACAGTTTGCTGAAGTGGAAGTAGATAAACGAACAGGTGAAATAGAAATAATTAAATTTGTTTCGGCTGTTGATTGTGGAGTCGCATTAAATCCAAAACTTGCTGAAGGTCAGATAGAAGGAGCAACTGTAAATGGAATATGTTATGCTCTCACCGAAGAATATAAATTTTCAAAATCCGGTAAAATGACAAATAAAACATTTAATGATTATAAAATATGGACAGCCAACGATATGCCAGAAATGAAAACAATTATTGTGGAATCCGATGAAGAAACGGGACCTTTTGGTGCTAAATCGGTTGGCGAAATTGGAATAAATGGACCACTTCCGGCAATTGCAAACGCAATTTATGATGCTGTTGGTGTTCGACTTTATCATGCACCTTTTACTGCTGAAAAATTATATAAAGAATTGAATAAAAAATAATCTACAAATTTAATTTATTCTCATAAACTATAACATTTAATTAAAAATATATCTCCAATAATGTAGATTATGCTCCATTATTTAACTTCAAATTTAAACAAATTATTTATTTTATAACCTTGTATTTTTTACTATATTTGGTCGTAAGAAACGAACATTTTAAAAATAAAATTGAAAATTTACTTGCAAGGAAACCAAAATGAATAATACAAAATTTACTGGAAGATGTTTGTCTGTAATCAATGACTTGTCTATTGATGAACAGATGTATCTTTATCGCAAAACAAAAGAATTAAAAGATGCAACAATCAATGGAAAAAACACCGACCAGTTTGTTGTTAATGATAAAAATATTGGTGCATATTTGGTTTTTTTGGAATCAAGCACAAGAACAAAAGAATCTTTTGTTAATGCTATAAAATTTCACAATGTAAAAACAAATATTTTTGATGCCGTTCACTCTTCTTTCAATAAAAAAGAAAGTTATGCGGATACTTTTAAAATGTTAACAACTTATAGCAAATATTCAATCTTTATTGTTCGTTCAAAATTGGAAGGAGTAACTCGCTGGTTAGAATGTAGTTTATCTCAACTTTCAACACGACTAAATCTCCCAATGCCCTCAATTATTAATGCTGGCGATGGCAAACACGAACATCCAACACAAGAAATATTAGATGAATATACTTTCCTTGAAAAAAACAATTTTGATAATAGCAATATTCATATCGCTTTGGTTGGAGATTTATATCATGGGCGAACTATTCATTCGAAAACTGATGGATTAAAAGTATTCAAAAATGTAACCGTTGATTTAATTGCACCTTCAAAAATCGCAATGCCAAAATATTATAAAGATAAAATGAAACAAAACGGTTTTAAAGTTGCGGAATACGATTCAATAGAAGAATATTTGAAACAAAAAAATATTGCAAATATTTGGTATTTTACTCGATTACAATTAGAAAGAATGGGAGAAGACGATTTAAAAAATGCAAATGTTTTTGCAAAAAGCATTTCATATCGTGATGATTTTTCTGATAAAATTCCAAAAGGTACAAAATTTTATCACCCTTTGCCTCGCAACAACGAATATCCAACAATTCCATTTTCAATAGACAACACAATATTGAATGGATATGACGAACAAGCAATGAACGGTTATTATACAAGAACAGTTTTGATTTCAATGTTTGGCGGAATGCTTGGTGATGATTTCAAAGGAAAACACCCAAAAATCACAGAACATTCATCTGATTTTATTGAAGAAATAAAAACAATGAACAAAGTTAAACCAGAATATAAAATTGGCACAAAACCTGTAATTGATGGAATCGTTATCGATCATATTGGGAAAGGTGGAACAATCGAAACAATTTGGGAACAGATTCACAATATTCGTAAAATTCTAAACTTAAATATTGTAAGTTCGCATGGGGTTTATCAATCGCATAAAGATGGAAAATATAAAGGCGTACTTTCGCTTCCAGATTTAATGCAATTTGAAGAATTACAGATGAAAAAATTATCAGCAATTGCACCCGAATCAACTTTGAATATTATTAAAAACAGTGTAGTACAAAAAAAATTCAAAATTCATATGCCTCCAAGAATTTACGATTTTCAAGATATTAGTTGTAAAAATCCAAACTGTATTTCTCATCCCGATCATCACGAAAACACTTTAAAAGAATTTCATAAAACAATCGATAATAAATTTATTTGTAAATATTGCGACAAAGTACATACATTTAAAGAAATATGGGATATTTAAATTATAGTTACAACAAAATAAAATAAAGGAAAATATTTTATGACAATAGCCAAAAAAATAGCAGAATATGCTCTTGATATTAAAGCAATTAAATTACAACCAAACAATCCTTTTACTTGGGCTTCTGGTTATCGTATGCCAATCTATAATGACAACCGTTTGTCTCTTTTTTATCCAGAATTTCGCAAACTTATTGTAGATGGATTTGTAAATATTATCAAAGAAAAAAACATTCAAATAGATATTGTTGCCGGAACTCCAACAGCAGGAATTCCACACGGAGCGTTATTGGCTGAAAAATTAAATTTACCATATATCTATCCTCGCAAAAGCCAAAAAGATCATGGAATGAAAAACAAAATTGAAGGAATTCAAAACTCTGAACAATTAAAAAATAAAAAAGTGCTATTAATTGAAGATTTGATTTCTACAGGAAAAAGCTCTATCGAATCTGTAAATATTTTAAAAGAAAATGGTGCGATCGTTGATTATTGTTTGTCTATTTTTACTTATGGATTTCAAAAAGCAGATGAATATTTTGAAAATAATAACTGCAAATACCACTCTATTTTATCATTTGAAAGTTTAATTTCTACACTTGAAGAAAATAAATATTTTTCTGAAAAGGAAATCAAATTGTTAAGTGAATGGCAAAACGACCCTTTTGGTTGGCAAGAGAAATTTGGATTTGTGGAATCCTCACAAAGTAGTTAAGAAATACGATAATATTACCGCAAAAAACAAAAATTACTACATTAGGAGACATATGAATTATTTAGAAAAACTAAAATCATCATCAGAAAAATATAAAAGTATAATTTGTATGGGATTAGATCCTGTAATGGATTATTTCCCTGAAGAGATTAAAGATTCGCCAGAGATTGCAATACCAAATTTTTTCGAAACTATTTTTAAAAAAATGATAGAAAGGAAAATTTATCCTTCGGCATTCAAACCTAATCAAGGATTCTTTTTGCAATATGACAAACCAATGGAATTCAATTTTTCTGGTTCAATTGCTTTGGCAACAACAATTGTTTTATGTAGGGATTATTTTCCCGGAATTCCAATAATTTTGGATTATAAAAAAGGCGATATCGCTAAATCTTCTAAAAATTATGCAATCGAGGGCTTTGAAAACTGGGATTGTGAATCTGTTACAATTTCACCATTTATGGGATCAGATTCTGTAATTCCTTTTTTAGAATATACAAACGATGGAAATGGAATTTATATTTTAAATAGAACATCTAATAAAGGTGCAAAAGATTTTCAAAATTTAAAATTTGACAACGATGAATTTTTATATCAAAGTGTTTCTAAAAAAATAGTTGAATGGTCCAAAGAATATTCAGGAACTGGTGCTGTTGTTGGTGCAACATCTTTAACAGAACTTGAAAATATTGCTAAAATCTATGCAGAACATAATATTCCACTACTTATTCCGGGTGTTGGTTCACAAGGTGGAAGTGCAAAAGAAGTTATTGCTATTTTAAAAAAGGTTGGTTACGATTTAGGAATTGTGAGAATAAATAGTTCAAGTGGTATTTCATTTCCTTGGAAAAAAGACGGTAAAATTCCAAAAGATTGGGCCGATACTTGTGTAAATGAATTAGAGAAATTGAACAAGGAAATTGAAACAAATGAATAAAAAAGAAATATTAAAATATATTTTAAATGATCAAATTA
>JAOZRH010000055.1:0-2168 GCA_029931905.1 Fidelibacterota bacterium | reverse complement strand
TTGAAACAAATGAATAAAAAAGAAATATTAAAATATATTTTAAATGATCAAATTAAATTTTCAACAGTTTCTGGTGTATGGACTACAAAAGCAAATATTATTAAACTCGTAGATACAGAAATTCCCGATATTGATATTATCACAACTAAAAGCTATCAAGTAAAACCCAATTCTGGAAACCGTGAACCGATTATCGCAGAAAAGTCGGTTGGCAATTTTGTTAATGCTGTTGGTTTGAGAAATCCCGGAATGGAAATAGGATATAACGATTTAAAACAGTTACGAGATTCACACAATTTTAATGCGCTTTTGAATATTTCTGTATCAGGAAATTCGCCAGAAGAATTTATTCAACTTGTGAAAAAGTTTGAAAATATTGCAGATATTATTGAATTGAATTTTTCTTGTCCACATGCGAAACCTGGCTACGGTGCATCAATTGGAGTTAGTTTAGAATTAGTAAAAATGTATATAGAAAAAATTCGACCAGAAACATCAGCATTAATTTTCCCAAAACTAACACCAAATGTTGATAATATTGGAGATATCGCAAAAACAGCAATTAATGCCGGAGCAGATGGAATTGTTGCAATAAACACCGTTGGACCAGAAAAATTTATAGACCCTAATACAGACAGAGCGATATTATATAATCCAAACGGAAATAAAGGTGGTGCATCTGGTGAAGATATTTTTCCAGTGGCAATAAAGAAAATTAAAGAAATCCGTCAAGCAATTGGTGAAAATATTCCCATCATTGGAATGGGCGGAGTTACAAACGCTGAAAATGTAAAAAAAATGATTGAATCCGGTGCAAATGTCGTTGGAATTGGAAGTGCGATTGGAAGAATTCATTACAAAAATAGAGCAGAATTTTTCAAATCATTAAGACAAGATGTTTATAACAATTTAGATACTTCAAATAAATTATTAAACAAAAATCGTCTTGCAAAATATGAAAAACTTACAATTGCAAAAATTGAACAAATAACAAACGACCTAAAAATTTTTACTCTAAGTGGAAACAAACAAAATGATTTTAAACCAAGTCAATATGGATTTTTATGGATTCCCGGCATTGGTGAAAAACCATTTTCTATTGTAAATAACAAACCATTAACATTTTTCATCAGAAAAAGAGGCGACTCTAAAAACAAAAATTCTGGAGAATTTACAAAGGCTTTATTTGAAATGAAAGTTGGTGATAATATTTCTTTTCGTGGAAATTATGGCGCCGATGTAACCTATACAGAAAGTAAAAAAGTTTTCATTCTAAGCGGTGGAACTGGACTCGCCGTAATTCCTAAGCTGGTAAAATCTCTCGCAAATAGTGAAAAGGAAGTATTCGTATTTCATGGTGTAAAAGAAAAAAATGAAATTGTATTAAAAAATGAAATAGAAAAATATGCCGAATTTTATCCAATAGCAGACGATGGGAAACCTGGAAGAGTTATAGATATTTTAACACAAATAATTCAAAAAGAAATGACCGATAAAATAACTTGTTATAATATTGGACCAGAAATCCTTATGAAAAAAGCAATGGAAGTTGAAATTAATTCAGGTGTAAAAAAGGAAAATATTTTTGCTTCATTAGAAACAAATCATATGTGTGGAATTGGAATTTGTGGAGAATGTGAATGTGGTGGTGTTATCGGTTGTCAACACGGAACTTTTTATAATTATTCATTTTTGAAAGAAAACTATGAATTGGGGGAATAATTTCTCGAGAATATTATCATTTTTTCTTTTATGTGATTGAGAAAAGTTGTATTTTTTTGACAGTTAATAAAAATGAGAACAATTTGATTAATAAAATTGTAAAAGAGAAATATATACCATTGTTATTATCCAACCAAATAAGAGAAATAACAACAATGGGTTTTACACCATCGTTGATTGCAATTACAGAATAAATAATAAAAAGGATAGAAATTGAATACAACAGAACAAATATCAAAAAGAGAAATTAAATATCACGATTTATTAATTAAAAGTGATGATTTAAAAAAAGATATTTTATCAATTTTAGACAGTGAAACAAATTTATCCAAGTTAAACTTAATACACGAAGATAAATATATTAATGGTATCACAGCTGATTTTACTTGTGTTTATGATGATGAGATAAAAGCTGCGTCTTCAAGTGATGATGATGATTTTTAAAT
>JAOZRH010000223.1 GCA_029931905.1 Fidelibacterota bacterium | reverse complement strand
TATTACAAATAAAAAACTTCCGAAATATTTAATTTCGAAAGTTTTTTTATTACATCTATTTTCTAAATATTTTCTCTAAAAAATACTTTAACTAATTGATGCTTGAGTTGCTGCTAATCTTGCAATCGGAACTCTATAAGGTGAACAAGAAACATAATTCATTCCAACTTTATAGCAAAATTTCACAGAATTAGGTTCGCCACCATGTTCGCCACAAATACCAACTTTCAAATCTTTTCTTACAGAACGACCTTTTTGTGTTCCCATTTCTACTAATTGTCCAACTCCTGTTTGATCTAATTGTTGGAAAGGATCAACTTCTAAAATATTTTTATCTAAATAAACAGGTAAAAATTTTCCAGCATCATCTCTTGAATAACCAAATGTCATCTGTGTCAAATCATTAGTTCCAAATGAGAAAAATTCAGCTTTTTCTGCAATTTCATTTGCTGTTAATGCTGCTCTTGGAATTTCAATCATTGTTCCAACAAGATAATCAATTTTATCATTTCTTTCTTCAAAAACTTTATTAGCAATATTTCTAATAATACTTTCTTGAAGTTCGAATTCCTTAACTGTACCAATTAACGGAACCATAATTTCAGGTTTTGCAGTGATTCCTTTTTTCTTACAATTCAATGCTGCTTCAATAATTGCTCTTGTTTGCATTTCTGTAATTTCTGGATATGTATTTCCAAGACGACATCCTCTATGACCAAGCATTGGATTAAATTCAGCAAGTGATTCAACTTTTGCTTTTACTTCTTCAACAGAAATTCCCATTTCATCAGCCATTATTTGTTGATTTTCTGGTTCGTGTGGAACAAATTCATGTAATGGCGGATCCAATAATCTGACAGTTACAGGTAAATCATGCATTGCTTCAAAAATACCTTCAAAATCTTCTCTTTGCATTGGTAAAATTTTATCAAGTGCTTTTCTTCTTCCTGCTTCATCATCAGATAAAATCATTTCTCTTACAGCTTTAATTCTTTCGCCTTCAAAAAACATATGTTCTGTTCTTGTAAGACCAATTCCTTGTGCTCCAAATTCTCTTGCTTTTTTTGCATCATGTGGAGTATCAGCATTTGTTCTAACTCCCATCTTTGTATATTTATCACACAAATCCATCAATTTTTCAAAATCTCCACTCAATTCTGGATCTTGTGTTTTTATTTTTCCATCATACATTTCACCAGTTGAACCATTTAATGAAATCCAATCGCCCTCATTATATGTTTTATTATTTGCGATTACAGTTTTCTTTTTGTAATCAATTTTAACTGAAGATGCACCAGAAACACAACATTTTCCCATTCCACGAGCAACAACTGCAGCATGTGAAGTCATTCCACCTCTCGCAGTTAAAATACCTTCGGCAACATTCATTCCGGCAAGATCTTCTGGTGAAGTTTCAATTCTGACTAAAATGACTTTTTCACCTTTTTCTGTCATTACTTCAGCTTCATCTGCAAAAAATACAATTTTACCAGTAGCTGCTCCTGGAGAAGCAGGTAAACCCTTTGCCATCAGTTTTGCACTTTCTAAAGCAGTTGTATCAAATACAGGATGTAATAATTCATCTAATTTATTTGGTTCAACTCTATTGATTGCTGTTTTTTCGTCAATAATTCCCTGTTCCAACATATCAATTGCCATTTTCACCATTGCACCACCAGTTCGTTTTCCTGTTCGTGTTTGCAATAACCAAAGTCGTCCATCTTGAATTGTGAATTCCAAATCTTGCATATCTTTATAATGATCTTCTAACTTTGCTTCTGTATCAGATAATTCTTTATATGCTTTTGGCATTGTCTCTTCTAAAGATGGAAATTTATTTGCTCTATCTTCTTCTGAAACATTTTGTAGTGTAGCCCATCTTCGAGAACCTTCAAGTGTAATTTCTTGTGGAGTTCTAATTCCTGCTACAACATCTTCACCTTGTGCATTTATTAAATATTCGCCATTGAAAATATCTTCACCTGTTGATGCATCTCTTGTGAATGCAACTCCGGTAGCAGAATTTTCGCCCATATTTCCATAAACCATTGATTGAACATTTACAGCAGTTCCCCATTCGTGAGGAATACCATTCATTTTTCTGTAATAAACAGCTCTATCATTATCCCAACTTCCAAATACGGCTCCTACTGCTCCCCATAATTGTTCCCAAGGATCTGTTGGAAATTTTTGATTAGTTGTACTTTCTACAGCAGTTTTGAATTTTTTAACCATAAGTTTTAAATCATCAGCTGTCAATTCTGTATCATTTTCTACGCCTTTTTCTTCTTTAATTTCTTCAATAATTTTTTCAAACGGATCAATATCTTCTTTACTTTCTGGTTTCATTCCCATAACTACATCACCATACATTTGAATAAATCTACGATAAGAATCCCAAGCAAATCTTTCATTTCCTGATTTTTCTGCAAGACCTTCCACAGCTTCATCATTCAAACCAAGATTTAAAACAGTATCCATCATTCCCGGCATAGAAACTCTTGCACCAGAACGAACCGAAACTAACAATGGATTTTTTCTGTCACCAAATACTGAACCCATTATTTTTTCAACATCTTTGATTCCTTGTGCAACTTCGTCTTTTAACATTTCAATTGATTTTTCAACACCAATTTCATTCCACTTCAAACAAACATTAGTTGTTAAAGTAAAACCAGCTGGTACTGGAACACCAATAGAACTCATTTCAGCTAAATTTGCCCCTTTTCCACCAAGCAGATTTTTATCTTTTTGACTTCCGTCTGCTTTTCCGCCTCCGAATAAATATACATTTTTCATATCAATTCCTTTTTTTATTTCAATTTCATTTTAGAGTTTAAATATAACGACTCAACACAATAAAATCAAGTATATTGTGTGATTTAATAAATGTCTTAATCCAATTTAAACAATAAACAAATAAACTTCTCAACCGCAAATCATAAAAAAAATTTCGTAGAAAAAAATAAAAAAAACGATGAAACACCGCAAACGAAATAGATTTTGGAGTAAAATATTCGATTTGTTTGATAAATTCTAATAGA
>JAOZRH010000222.1 GCA_029931905.1 Fidelibacterota bacterium | reverse complement strand
CGAATAATTTTCTTAATACTTACAATCGTAGCAAGAAAAAAAATGAAAGATGCTCCATTTGAACCATTTGCATTAATGTATGTCTTGAGTGGTGCGACGATTATTTGGGGAGCATTAAGTGGCACATATTTTGGTTCTGATGTTATAGTTCAACTTCCAATTTTAAAAGCATTGGTAAATCCCAATATTGCGAGTTTTGACTTGATAAATTCAGGATTTAATGATAATCAGGAATTTATGATAAGTTTATGCTTTGTTATAGGTGCGATTCAGCTTACAATTGCACATTTATTGGTTGCAATAAAATATATTAAATCACTGAAAATGATTTCTCAAATTGGATGGGTTGCAATTGTTTGGAGTTTATATTTTACGGCGGGTAATCTTGTGTTGGGTAAAGAATTTCCAAGTTATGGAGTATATTTAATGTTAACTGGTGTTGTTCTTGCTCTATTATTTAGTAATTCCGAAAATGGAATATTAAAGGGGATAGGTATGACATTAGGAAATTTACCGCTTGATATTATTAGTGGATTTTCTGATGTGGTATCATATTTGAGATTATTTGCAGTTGGATATGCTTCTGTTGTTGTTGCATATAGTTTTAATGAAATGGCAATTGGAGGCGGAATTAATAGTGTATTAGCTGGAGTTCTTGCTGCATTTATTTTAATAGTGGGACATTTATTGAATATAGTATTAGGAGCCATGGCAATAATCGTTCATGGTGTTAGATTGAATATGTTAGAGTTTTCAGGACATTTAAATATGGAATGGTCTGGAATAAAATATAAACCGTTTACAGAATAAAATAATAGTAAATTATAAGGAGTAGTTATGGAATTTTTTCAGGGAATTGGTGATTTAAATACATCGTTAACATTGGCGGCAATAGGATCTGCTATTGGAACAGGAGTAGCTGGAATGGCAGCGATTGGAGCTTGGAAGAAAGCTTTTTTAAATAACAAAACAGCTCCATTTATTTTAGTTGCATTTGTTGGAGCGCCATTGTCTCAAACTATTTATGGTATGATCTTAAGAAATGCAATTCAAGAAGTACATTGGACAGCAGATACCGTGATTTATGGTATATTAATTGGAATATTTAGTGGAATTGCAATGGGAATGAGTGCTTATTTCCAAGGAAAAGCCGGAGCAAGAGCTTGTGATGCCTTAGCTGAAACAGGAAAGGGGTTTGGTAACTATATTATGGTTTTGGGTGTAATTGAAACCGTTGCCTTATTTGTTATGGTTTTTGCTATGACCGCATTGCCTTCATAAAATGAAACTGAACATAATTAATTTCACAGTTACAATAATAATAGTAATTATTGTAACTGTGTTTTTTGGTGATAAGTATTTTATTGATGTAAGTTTAGCCGGAGTGATAAGTTTTTTAAATGCACTTATTGGTTATTTTACTTTTCGATTATTGATAAAAAAAGAATTTCATAAAATGATGAAATGGATTTTTCGGAGTATATTAATAAGGATTGGTTTAATAGTTTTATTATCTTTATTTCTAATTTCTTATTTAAAGTTTGTAAATCCAATTCCTTTTGTTTTATCGTTATTAATATTTTATCCGATTCATCAATTTATAGAAATAAAATTTATAAAAGAGTGGAAATAATAAAAAAGGTATTATTATGGTATTTTCAAATTATCTAATAAATGAATGTATTGAATTAAAATTTCAAACAAATAGTAAAGATGAAGTATTAAAAGAAATTGCAAGATTGGCAAAAAATAATCCGATACTAAAAAAAATAAAGGAAAAATCAGTTTACAAAGCATTGAAAAATAGGGAAGATGTTGGCTCAACAGGTTTTGGAAATGGAATTGCAATTCCTCATTGCACAATAGATAATATTTCTGATTTTATTGTTGGTGTTTTAATAATTTCTGATGGAGTTGATTTTAATTCAATTGATAAAAAAGATGCTAAAATATTTCCGTTTATTATTGCACCAAAAGAGAAAAAAAATGAACATATTAGAATTTTATCTAATATTTCAAAAATTTTACAGCAATCCGAAAATATTGTTAAAATTATGGAATCTAAAACTGAAAACGATATTATTAATATATTTTCAAGTGTAATAGATAAAGAACAAAATGAACAAAAAGAGAAAAAATACACAAGTCTTACTGTTGTTATTCAAAATGAAGATACTTTTTACGATATTATGGAATTGTTTACAGAAGTTGATGATTGTTATTTGTCTGTTTTAAATGCAGAGAATGCAAGCAAATATTTAAATTCATTACCATTATTTTCTCATTTTTGGACGGAGGACAATAAAGGATTCAACAGAATTGTATTGGCTGTTGTTAATAATGATTTTGCAAATGATATAATAAGAAAAATTAATTTGATAATTGATGATCTTGGAAATAATCCAGGTGTATTAATTTTGTCACAAAAAATTTCTTATTTAAATGGTTCAATAAATTTATAGAGGAAAATAATGTTTGAATATTTTGCTAATTTTAATTATTCTATGCCAATTTTATTAATTGTTGGAATAGTTATAATAATCAGTTTTTACATTGGTAGAAATATGAAATATATTAAACTACCATCACTCATTGGTTATATGATTTTGGGTGTAATTTTGGGACCGTCATTATTTAATTTGTTAAATGAATCTGTACAAAATTCGTTATCATTTATTACAGAAATTGCTTTGGCATTAGTTGCTTTGACTATTGGACTAGAGCTTAAATTATCTTCATTGAAAAAAATGGGTAATGGAATTATATGGATAATTTTTGCTGAATCATTTGGAGCTTTTATTTTGGTGTTTACTGCTGTGTTTTTATACACAAAAAATATGCCATTAGCTTTGATTCTCGGAGGAATTGCTCCTGCGAGTGCTCCAGCAGGAACTGTTGCGGTTATTCAAGAATATAGAGCGAAAGGGCCATTGACAAAATCGCTTTATGCAATTGTTGGATTTGATGATGGTCTTGGAATAATTATTTTTGGATTTTGTGCGGCAATTGCTCGCTCAATTCTATCAAATCAAACAGGGGCGGAAACAGTCAATTTTT
>JAOZRH010000005.1:23389-34390 GCA_029931905.1 Fidelibacterota bacterium | reverse complement strand
AAATTCCTTGAAAACAGCCAATTATCATATATGTTTTAATTTATATATTATCCACCAAGTGAAAAACAAAGGAGTAAATATGAAAAGAGTAGTTTTATTTTTATTGATTATATTATTTTCCACGATAGCATTTTCGGAAACAGATCAGCTGAAAAAAATTGAAAAGGCAATTGAAGAAAAAGGTGCAAATTGGAAAGCAAGTGAAAACTGGGTAACTCGTTTATCAAAAGAAGAACAGAAAAAATTATGTAATTATAAAAGAGAAATACCAAAATTACAAAAAGGTGATTTATTACAGTTGGAAATGGTGGAAGATTTACCAAGCGAATTTGATTGGCGAGATGTAAGTGGAGTAAATTGGGATACCTCAGTAAAAAACCAATCTCCGGCTGGTTCTTGCTGGGCATTTTCGACAACAGGTCAACTTGAATCTTGGTGGAAAATAGAAAATTCTATGCCAGATTCAGCTATTGATTTATCGGAACAATTTTTAATTTCATGTAATCCTAATGCCACCGCTAATGATGGATATTGGGTTTCAAAAACTTTGGATTTTATTGTTAGTTATGGTGGAATTGCACATGAAACTTGTTTTCCTTATGAAGGAACTGATGTGGATAGTAGTGAGTGCTGTGCCGATTGGCAAACTAATGCTGTAACCATTCCTGATTGGGGATATATTACTTCAAATATCGCTGATGTAGAAACAATTAAAAATGCAGTTTATCGTCATCCTGTTTCTGCTTCATATACTGTGTATAATGATTTTTATTCATATTCTGGTGGAGTGTACGAACAAACATCAGATGTTCTTGAAGGCGGGCATGCAGTATTAATTGTTGGTTGGATTGATTCGTTGGAATGCTGGATTGTTAAAAATAGTTGGGGACCTTATTGGGGCGAAAATGGTTATTTTAAAATCAAATGGGGTGAATGTGAATTTGGTGAATATAGTGAATTTGTATATAATAATAAAATTGATGGAGCCGTTTTTAGTTCTTCAGATTATGTAATAGATGTGTCAATATCGGTTGGAAATTCTACTACAAAAACAGTTACTTATACAAACAGTAGTAATTCTATAGAATTAGAATACGCATCAACAATTGTTTATGATTCTAATAAATTAATTGAATTCGATGAAGAACATTTTCATACCGATGATTACAATGCTTATGATGGAAAAAGTTGGTGGTGTGGTGATTCTACTATAAATGGATATAATAATCACTGGTTAGATTATCTTGAAACTCCAGTTATTGATTTATCGGGTACAACTTCACCAGCATTATCATTTAAAGGATATTGGGCAGTGGAATCAACTGGTGGAGAAGATCCTCCATACGATGGTTGGGATGGATGTAATGTTTGGATTTCTACAAATGGCGGAGAAATTTTTAGTGTGATTACTCCAACTTCCCCAGTTTATGATTGTGGGCATTTATGGAGTTTTGGACATCCAGGACAAGGATTTGGAATGGGAACAGATATCGCGGGTTGGGCTGGTTCAAGCGGTGGTTGGAAAAATGTAAATTTTGATTTAAGTTCGTATATATCTGATAGTGTTGTTGTTAGATTTGCTTTGGCTTCGGATCTGGCAGAATGTGTCACTGATGATTATTATCTTAAAGGATTTTTTATTGATAATGTTGATATTTCAGATGAAACGAACACAATTTTTTCTGATGATTGTGGAGATTCAACAAATATGACGGCAATAGGAATGACATCTGGAGATCATGATTGGTTAACAATTACAAAAGGTGCAGGGAAAATTAGTCAGAATTCGTCAGAGCAAGTAACATTTAATATAAATGCAGAAGATTTAAATTCTGGTGAATATAGTGCAGAAATTTTAATACAAACGAATGATAATACTAATCGTACAATCACAATTAATCTTAAAGTAACAAATAATTCGTCAAATGTAAATAGTGTAGAAGTTGTAGATAATTACAAGTTAAATCAAAACTATCCAAATCCATTTAATCCGATAACAAATATCAATTATTCTATTAATTCAAATAATTCTGAAAATGTAAAATTAATAATTTTTGATTTAATGGGTAAAAAAATGGAAGTGTTAGTTGATGAAATGCAATCAAACGGAAATTATGAGGTAAAATTTGATGGAAGTGATTATTCAAGTGGAATATATTTTTATAGATTAATGATTGGAAATGAATTTTCAGATACTAAGAAAATGGTTTTTTTGAAGTAGGAAGAATTTAGTACAAAGTTATACAAAACATACAAATAATAATTTTAAATTATAGTTGTGAAAGTTAGAATCATTAATAATTAACTAAATAAAAATCATAAATTTAAAATAAGAACATGACAACTATTTTTTAAAATTACAAAAATATTATTTGTATAATGAAATTAATTATGTATATTACTTTGCTATTACAAAAATGAAGCTAAAGGACTGATGTTAGAGCAATTAAAAGAGAATCTTGAAGGCATATTTAAAAACCTAAGAGGTCAAGGAAAAATAACTGAAAAGAATATTGACGATACTTTGAGAGAAGTTCGACGAACTTTGTTAGAAGCAGATGTCAATTTTTCTGTTGCAAAAGAATTTATTGCTCGTGTAAAAGAGAGAGCTTTAGGTGTAACTGTAATTAAAAGTATTTCTCCTGGACAACAAGTAATTAAAATATTCCACAGTGAATTAATTAAATTATTGGGTGAAGAGAGCGTTCCATTAAAGTTAGATGGATTACCACCTAGTGTAATTATGGTTGTTGGTTTACAAGGTTCTGGAAAAACGACATTTGTAGCAAAATTAGCGAAGCATCTAAGAGATAATGGAAAAACTCCAATGATGGTTGCGGCCGATACATATCGCCCTGCTGCTATTGAGCAATTAGAAAAATTAGGCAAGCAGATTTCAATACCTGTTTATAGCAAAAGTAGAAAAAATCCTGTCAAAATTTGTAAAAATGCAATAAAATCGGCAAGAAAAGATGATACAAATGTAGTCATTTTAGATACAGCTGGAAGATTGCATATTGACGAAGATATGATGAAAGAACTTCAGAATATAAATAATGAAGTTGCACCAAACGAAATATTGTTTGTTGCTGATGGAATGATTGGACAAGATGCAGTAAATGCGGCTGATAAATTTAATTCAATGTTGCCGATTTCGGGAGTAGTATTAACAAAAATTGATGGTGATGCAAGAGGCGGAGCGGCATTATCAATAAGAGAAGTTACAAAAAAGCCAATAAAATTTGTTTCTGTTGGAGAAAAGATTTCTGATTTGGAAAGATTTTATCCAGAAAGATTTGCTGGTAGAATTTTAGGAAAGGGAGATGTTGTTTCGTTGGTCGAAAAGGCACAACAGGCAATTGATGATAATGAAGCAGAAAAATTAGCGAAGAAAATTAGTAAAAACGAATTTGATTTATTGGATTTTCAAAAACAGTTAAAAATGATTAGAAAACTTGGTCCGTTATCATCATTAATAGAAATGATACCGGGAGCATCTAAGTTGAAGAATGCACAAATAGATGAGAAAAGAGTTGATAGTATTGTAGCAATAATGAATTCTATGACAATAAAAGAAAAGGTAGCACCAAATATTATTGATGCAAGTAGAAAAAAGAGAATAGCAAGAGGAAGTGGTTTAGGGGTTGTTGATGTAAATAGATTACTAAATCAGTTCAAGCAAATGAAACAAATGATGAAAAAGATGAATAAAATGGGATTTTCCAAGAAAGGATTAAATCAAATTCCATTAAGCAAGCAATTTTAGAGGAGGATTAATTTGGCAACTATTATGCGACTTACCAGAACGGGCAGACGAAACAGACCTTATTACAGAATAGTAGTGATGGATTCAAGAAAGCGTCGCGATGGTCGTTATATTGAAAAAATTGGAACATATGATCCAATTAAAGAGAATGATAATATAGTACTTTCAGAAGAGAGGGTACAATATTGGTTGGGAGAAGGGGTACAATTATCTGACACAGTCAGAAGCATATTGTCCAAAAATGGAATTTTATTAAAGAATCATTTAGAAAAAACAAATTTAGATGATGAACTTAAAGATCAAGAAGTTAAAAAATGGGAAGCAGTTAAAAAAGAAAAATTGAAAAATGCTTCAAAAACAGTGGAAGTAAAAGAAAAAGTTGAAGAAAAAAAGGTTGAAGAAGCTGGTTCTGTAGAGCAAAAAGAAACAGAAGATGTAAAACCTGTAGAAGAAGCTGTTGAAGAAGCTGTTGAAGAAAAAGAAGTTGTATCTGAAAAAACGGAAGACAATAAATCTTAAAAGATGAAATGGAAGCAGAACCAAGTAAATGAATAAAGGAGCGAGGTAATTATGAAAGAATTTGTTGAGTATATTGCAAAGCAATTAGTTGATTTTCCTGAAGAAGTTGAAGTTAATGAAGTTGATGGTGAAAATAATATTATCTATGAACTTTCTGTTAAACAACCAGATTTAGGTAAGGTTATTGGAAAAAGAGGAAGAACTGCACAAGCAATTCGTACTTTATTGACAGCAATATCAGCTAAGACAGGTCAAAAAAGATGTTCTTTGGATATCGTTGATGATAATCCAAGAGAAGAAGCATAATATAGAATAAACAATGCCCTTTAAGATCATAGGCAATATTGTAAAACCATTTGGTCTTAAGGGCAATTTGTTGATTAAAGGTGAATATATCGCTTTTAATGAATTTAGTTCTTTGAAAAATTTGTTTATTGGAAAGGGAAATGAACCCGAAGAGGTTTTTGAAATTGAGTCAATAAATATTTATAATACATTGTATAATGTGAAGTTAAATAATATTGATTCAATACAAAAAGTAGATTTGTATAAAAATTACAATGTATTTATTCCTGAAAATAAACTGTCGGTGTTATTGAATGAAACTATAGATGAACATGATTATTTGATAGATTATAAAGTGTTTGATAACAATGGAGATGATCTTGGCAATGTAAAATTTTGTGAAGAATATCCCACTTATAAAATATTGACAGTTGAAAGGGATAATAATAAAGAATTTATGGTTCCGTTGATTGATAAATTTATAAAGTCAATTGATAGGTCAGAAAAAAAAATAATAATAAATCTTATACCCGGACTGATTGATGAAAATTGATATTCTTACGATATTTCCTTGGATGGTTAAGCCAATATTGGATAGCAGTATTTTGAAAATTGCTGAAGAGAAAGGAATTGTATCTTTTAATGTGATTGACATTAGAGAATATTCGAAAGATAAGCATCATAATACAGATGATTATCCTTTCGGAGGCGGAGAAGGAATGATAATGTCTCCTCAACCATTATTTGATAGTATTAATGATTGTGTAAAAGACAATACTGAAAAAATTATTTTCCCGACTCCCGATGGTGTTGTTTTTAATCAGAAAAAAGCTGAAAATCTATCGAACGAAAGTCACATTGTTTTTATTTGTGGACATTACAAGGGAATTGATCAAAGAGTAAGAGATAGTTTTGAAATAGAAGAGATATCGATTGGTGATTATGTGTTGACAGGTGGTGAAATTCCAACATTAGCAATGATTGATTCAATAGTTAGATTAATTCCGGGAGTGATTAATAATATTAATTCAGCCTTGAATGATTCTTTTTCGCAACCACTTTTAGATTGTCCTTGGTACACGAGACCAGAGATATATAAAGGTAAAAAAGTGCCAGAAGTATTGTTAAGCGGACATCATAAAAGAATTGAGGAATGGCGTCAAAAGAAAAGAGAAGAAAAGACAAAAAAACTTAGACCAGATATGTGGGAAAAGTATTTAAAAATAAAAAATAAATAGAAGAAAAATAAATTAGAATATTGGAGAAAAAAACATGGATAGATTATATAAGGCAACTAAAGAATATTTGAGAGATGATCTCCCAGAATTTAGAGCGGGTGATACATTAATTGTTACAATTAAAATTACGGAAGGCGAAAAAACAAGACCACAAGAATTTAAAGGAATATGTATTGCAAGGAATGGTTCTGGTGTCAATGCTACATTCACAATAAGAAAAATATCTCATGGAATTGGTGTTGAAAGAGTATTGCCAGTTCATTCACCGAAAATAATTAGCATTGAAAAAATTATATCTGGAGATGTTAATAGATCGAAATTATATTACTTAAGAAAACTCAAAGGAAAAAGAGCAACTAAAGTAAAAGAATTGAAAAAAAAGTAATTATTTACTTGTAAAACAATACTATTATTTGTAAAATTAAGGACTATGTGGCCTGGTAGCTCAGTCGGTAGAGCAGGGGACTGAAAATCCCTGTGTCGCTGGTTCAATTCCGGCCCGGGCCACAAAGAAGCTCCTAATTAAGGTTGGGAGCTTTGTTTTTTTATAGATATTTTTATTAAATATTTTTTCAATTATTATAATTTAATAATAACCTTATTTATTTTGATTCGGGTAGAGAATATGTATCAGATAATAATAATTTTATTATTGATATTGATGAATTTTTTAGATAAAATTATCTATTATTGAATTGGGAGATTATGGCAAAAAAAATAGTAATAGCAAATCAAAAGGGTGGAGTTGGTAAAACAACAACTGCAATCAATTTAGCCGCATCAATTTCTGCTATGGAATATAAGGTTTTAGTGATTGATACTGATCCTCAAGCAAATGCATCTTCTGGGCTAGGAATAGATGTTCATAATAAAAAAAATACAATATATGAAGTATTATTGGGAGATATTGATATTAAGGATGCAATTTCTGAAACATCATTACCCTATTTGAATATTGTTTCTTCACATCCTCGTTTAGTTGGGGCAGAAATAGAATTAGTAAATATGATTTCAAGAGAAACGAAATTAAAAAATGCTGTAAAACCGATAGAAGATGATTATGATTATATTTTCATTGATTGCCCTCCATCGTTAAATGTATTGACAATAAATAGTTTTGCCTGTGCGGATACCGTATTAATACCTATACAGTGTGAATATTTTGCATTGGAAGGTTTGACACAATTATTAAATACAATTACATTGATTCAAAAAAATATTAATAAAAAATTGGATATTGAAGGTGTTTTGCTGACAATGTATGATTCAAGATTAAATTTAAGTAAATTAGTAAAAGAAGAAGTTATAAAATATTTTCGTGAAAAAGTTTATAAAACTGTGATAAATAGAAATGTAAGATTGGGAGAAGCTCCAAGTTTTGGTGAACCAATTATTACTTTTGACATTAATTCATCAGGTTCACAAAATTATATGAAATTGGCAAAGGAATTCTTAAAAAATGGCAACTAAAAATTTAGGTAGAGGAATAAATGCTTTAATTCCAGATATTAATGAAAAAATATCAGATGCAAGGATTGATGAAATTAAAATAAACATGATTGAAGTTAATCCTTATCAACCACGAAGAGAATTTGATGAAAATGACATGAATGAGTTGATTGATTCAATAAGAGCAAAAGGAATAATTCAGCCAATTACAGTGCGTGTTTTAGATGAAGGTTATCAATTAATTGCAGGTGAAAGAAGATTAAGAGCATCAAAATCATTAAATTTATCAACTATTCCTGCCTATATTATTGATGTAGATTCTGACAAAGATATAATAGAAATTGCATTAATTGAAAATATTCAAAGAGAAGATTTAAATCCAATAGATGAAGCATTGGGATATTCTCTTTTGATGAATAAATATAAAATAAAACAAGATGTAATCGCAAAAAAAGTTGGAAAAAAGCGTTCAACTGTTACTAATAGTTTAAGATTATTGAAATTACCACCAGAAATTCAGAATAGTTTAAGTTCTCAAAAGATAACTTCTGGACATGCCAGAGCATTATTGTCTGTAGAAAATAAGAGAAAAATGATGAATTTATGGCAAAGAATAATATTAGATGAATTGAGTGTTAGAGAAACTGAAAAATTGGTAAAAAAAATCAATTCTCCTAAAAAAGATAAATCTTATGGAAATACTAAAAAAGAAGTTGATTATCATTTGAAAAAAATTGAGAATGATTTACAAATAAAATTTGGTACAAAGGTAGAAATAAAAGAAAAAAATAAAAAAGGAAAAATTCAAATTGCATTTTATTCATCAGATGATTTAGAAAGATTACTAAAATTATTTGAAAATATAATGGACGAATAATAATTAAATGAAAAATATTAGATATACATTTTATTTAATATCTTCGGATAAATCCACTAATAAGATGGTGGAATTTGGTAGAGGAACATTTCGTTTTTTATTAACTCTATTAATAATGATAATTGTTACTATTATTATTTCTTATTTTGTATTAGTCCCAAAATTTGTTAAATTCAGTAGTTTAAAGAAAGAAATTGTGAAATATAAAAATAATGAGGCAACATATTTGTCAATGATGAATGATTATGAAAGCATGAAAGCCATGAATAAATATGTTCGTGAATTGATTGGAATTTCTGAATTTGACGAAATTGATGCTAATTCATTATTGAGAAATGATATTAATAATGGAATAGATAATATTGAGGATATTAGTATATCTTTGGAAAATATTCCTACAAAAGCTCCTGTTAGTGGAATAATTACACAAGAGTTTAAAGAGGGTGTAAATGGTGAAAATGTTCATAATGGAATTGATATTTCTGGACCGATTGGAACTCCAATTTCTGCGTCGGCAGGTGGATTGGTTGTTTTTTCGGGTTGGACTAATGACTTAGGTAATTTAATAGTTATTGTTCATAACAATAAATATGTAACAGTGTATGGACATAATAGTGAAAATATTGTAAAAGAAAAGCAGATTGTAAAAAAAGGACAATTAATTGCATTATTGGGAAATTCTGGGCAGAGTACGGGTCCTCATTTACATTTTGAGATATGGAAAAATGCAGAGGCAAAAAATCCAAGAGAATTCATTACAGAATATGAAAAAAAGGATTAATATAATTTTTTGATGAGGTTAAATAATGAAAGAAAAGCCAACATATACAATAATAGGTGAAGATACCGAAGTTCAAGGTGCTATTAGTGTTAAAGGCAGTATTATGGTTTCTGGTATTGTAAATGGAAGTATTGTTGCGGGTGATACGGTGAGAATACCTTCAACTGGTAAAATCAAAGGTAATGTAAAAGCCAAAGAAGTTTATTTGAATGGTGTAGTTACTCAAGGAATCAGTGCAGAAGATAAAGTAAAAATTGGATTAAATGGTGTTTTTACAGGAGATTTAATTTCTCGAAAATTAATTGTAGAAGAGGGTGCAAAAATATTTGGAAAATGTGAAATAGGTGAGCAAAAGAACTCTAACATTAAAAAAAACAATAAATAGTTGAAAATATTGGGAAGAATAATTTAGGAGAGTATTATGGAAGTAAAATTAGAAAAATTAATCGAAAAGATTAAGTCTGAGGGTGTAGATTTTGCCAAAACAGAGGCAAGTAAAATTCTTGAAGATGCTCAAAAAGAAGCAAAGAATGAGTTAGATTTAGCCAACAAAGAAATTGAGGCACAAAAAGTAAAATCTAAAAAAGAAATTGATGCATATCAATCAAATGCAAATGATTCAATCAATCAAGCTGCTCGTGATACAATTATTTCAGTAAGAAATGAGATTAAAAAATTATTTGACAATGCATTAAAAAGCAAAATTATTGATTCTTTTGATGAGAATTTGATAAAAACAGTAATTATTGATATTGCAAAAAATTGGTCAAGCGGAAAAAACTTAGATGTTGTGCTGAATGGAGTTGATATTGAAAAAATTCAAAAAATGATTACAAAAGAAGTTAAAAACGAGTTAAAGAGTTCGGTTGATATAAAGTTGGATAAAAAGATTTCTCACGGTTTTAGAGTTGGTGTTAAAGGTGAAGATTTACATTATGATTTTACAGATGAGAGTATTCTTGAGACACTAAAATTATATCTTAATCCAAAATTGAATGAAATATTGAGTAAAAAGTAAAAAAAAATAATGAAGTGAAAATATGGACAAATATTATTATTTAGCATCTCAATTACCAACACTATTTTTCAAACAAAAAAGTTTTATGTCAAAACAAAATTTTTTAGAAGAATCTGAAAAATGGTTGAGTAAGGGAGATATTGGTGTGATCGCAAATATTAAGTTGGATAATTATGAGATAAAAAATGAAAGATTGTCATTTTTAAAGAATTGGTTAGATTATGAAAATAATTTGCGTACAGAAATAGGGAAATATAGAAAATCAAGATTAGAGAATTATCAAATTACATCTAAATTATTTTCTTCAACCGATTTAAAGGAAAAAACACCTTTGGAAATTGAAGAAATGTTTTTAAAAATGAGATGGGATTTTATAGTAGAAATGGAATCTGGCCATTATTCTGATTTGCAATTTTTGGTTTTTTATTATTTACGGATACAAATTCTTGAACGATTAAATTTATTCGATAAAGAACATGGTAAAGAAAATTTTTCAGAATTGATTACAATTGATGAAGAAGAAAGCAATATTTGAATTAATTGAATTATATAAAAAAGAATTAATGATTAAAACAATATAGAGGTAATTATGGATAATAAAGTATTAGGTAATATAATTGGTATTAATGGTAATATGATAAATGTTGAATTTGATGGTAGGATTATTCAAAATGAAGTTGGATATGTGCTTAAAGATAATGAAAAACTTAAATCTGAAGTTATCAAAATCAAGGGTAATGTTGCTTTTATGCAAGTGTTTGAAAGTACAAAAGGATTAATAGTTGGTGATAAGGTTGAATTTAGTCAAGAAATGTTATCTGTGGAATTAGGTCCAGGAATTTTGGGACAAATTTATGATGGTTTGCAGAATCCATTACCTGCATTAGCAGAGAAACATGGTTTTTTCCTTCCTCGTGGTGTGGTTTTAAGTGCAATTGATTATGATAAAAAATGGGAATTTACTCCGATTGCAAAAGTTGGTGATACCGTATATAAAGGAAGTTTTATTGGTGAAGTGCCTGAAGGAATTTATAGTCATAAAATCATGGTGCCATTTGATTTAAATGG
>JAOZRH010000005.1:14233-23289 GCA_029931905.1 Fidelibacterota bacterium | reverse complement strand
GGACCTTTTGGTGCAGGGAAAACTGTATTACAACAGTTGACAAGTAGATATGCTGATGTTGATGTAGTAATTATCGCCGCTTGTGGAGAAAGAGCAGGAGAAATTGTTGAAACATTGAGAGAATTTCCATTATTAGAAGATCCGAAAACGGGCAAATCGTTAATGGAACGAACTATTATTATTGCAAATACAAGCTCAATGCCTGTTGCTGCTAGAGAAGCATCGGTTTATACTGCTACAACAATTGGTGAATATTATCGTCAAATGGGATTAGATGTATTAGTATTAGCGGATTCTACATCAAGATGGGCCCAAGCTATGAGAGAAGTATCTGGAAGATTGGAAGAAATTCCCGGAGAAGAAGCTTTTCCTGCATATTTAGAATCACGAATTGCAGAATTTTATGAAAGAGCCGGTTATGTTGAATTAAATAGTGGTGATTATGGTAGCATGACAATTGGTGGAACTGTTAGTCCTGCTGGTGGAAATTTTGAAGAACCTGTAACACAGTCGACTTTAAAAGTAGTTGGAGCTTTTCACGGATTATCAAGAGAGAGATCAGATGCTCGTCGTTTTCCAGCGATTGATCCTTTAGAAAGTTGGTCAAAATATTCTGGAATAATTGATACAGAAGTTGTAGATGAGGTAAAATCTTTATTGAGAAAAGGTGATGAAGTTCATCAAATGATGATGGTTGTTGGTGAAGAAGGAACTTCAATTGAAGATTATACTCTTTATTTAAAAACAGATTATTTTGATGAAGTATATTTACAACAAAATGGATTTGATGTCGTAGATGCTCAATGTTTACCTAAAAGACAAAAATATGTTTTTGAAAAAATGAGAAATATTTTACATACTGATTTAAAATTTGACACAAAAAAATCAGCTAGAACATTTTTCAATAAATTGAGACAAATGACAATCAATTGGAATTTTATTGAACAAGATACTGATAAATTTATTGAAAAAGAGAAAGAAATAATTAGTTTTCTTGGAAGTGTGAAAAGTGATAAATAGGAAATTTATCATAAAGGCGAAAAAAAAGAAATAACAGAAAATAACAATGGAGTTAATTCCATTATTGTGTAAATATCGATAAAACAAAGTGCCATGTCTCCAAGATATGGCATTTTTGATATGACCACCATAAACAAAAAATAATTTTACAATTATCAATTTATTTTTGTAAATTGTCAACCACAATGAACACAAAGAAATAAATAAAATAATGAAAACTAACCAAATAATAAAATTTCTGTACCTTTGTGGTAAAAAAAATCAGCGAAAACCCGTATTATCCGTGAAATCCGTGTTCTAAACAAAGGAAACATTCTTTAAAATAATTAACAAACTTTCATTTTGAATTTACATTTTAAGTTGTTAAATTTTCCATCATTAAAATAAAGAATTTTAGTTATAAAAAAAGAATTAAAAAAATGCAAATAAAAATTCCATACGGAAAAGAAGAAAAAATAAATATTCAAGTTGAAGATAAATTTGTAGCTGGTATTATTGAGCCAAACAAAGTTATAATTAATGACGAATTTCAAACATTAAAAAATGCAATAGAAAATCCAATTAATTCAAAAAATATTGATGAATTTATTAAAGATTCAAAAAATATTTTATTTATTGTGAATGATGGAACAAGACCAACTCCAACGGCGAAAGTTTTAAGTGTGCTTGATGAAAAAATAAAAAATTGCAATATCAAATTTATTATTGCCACAGGAAGTCATCGTGCTCCTACTTACGATGAATATTGTCAAATGTTTGGTAAGCATTATGAAAAATTTAAAGATGTAATTTTTGTTCATAATTCCAAAAAAGAAGAAGATTTGGTTTATCTCGGAAAATCGCAAAATGGCACAGAAATGATTGTCAATAAATTGGCGATTGAAGCAGATAAAATAATTGTAATTGGATCAGTTGAACCGCATTATTTTGCAGGTTATACAGGTGGACGAAAAGCGTTTTTGCCAGGAATCGCTTCTTTCAAATCCATCGAACAAAATCATAAGTTTGCATTAGATTCAAAAGCAAAAAGTTTAGCATTGAAAGGAAATCCAGTTCACGAAGATTTTATTGATGCGATGAAATTCATTAAAAAAGATATTTTTGCAATAATGACAATTCTTGATATGAATCATAACATTTATTCAGCAACAGCAGGAAATATTATTGATTCATTTGAACCAGCGACAGAAAAAGCGAATGATGTTTTTGCTGTCAAAATAAAAGAGAAAGTTGATATTGTAGTTGCAGTTGCAAAATTTCCAATGGATTTAGATTTATATCAATCATTAAAAGCAGTTGAAAATAGTAAATTAGCTTTAAAAAAAGATGGAATTTTAATTCTTGTTTCAAAATGTAGTGATGGAATTGGTCCTAGTTCATTTGCAAAATTATTGAAAAATTCAAAAGATACGGCAGAGGAAGTTGTTAAAAAATCAAATAAAAAATATTCGTTAGGTTATCATATTTTAGTCAAAAAAGCTGAAATAAAATCTTGGGCGAAAATGTGGAGTGTAACAAATCTTCCAAATGACATTCCAAAAAAAATCTTTTTTGAGCCATATAAATCACTTCAAATAGCAATTGATGAAGCAGTGAAAATTAAAGGTAAAGATGCAAAAATATTGTTTTTTTTAGATGGTACTATGACTGTTCCTATGATAGAAAAATAAAATTAAAATGTGGAGGCAGACAAATTGAGATTAAATTCAACTAAATCGATGAAACAAAATATTTTACAAAAAACGACAATAATATCTTTTGTTATCACAATGAGTGTTGCATATCCTTTTTTATTTCACTTGTTTGGAATTAATGGCAAAGTGTTTTTACCGATATTTTTATTTGTTGTTCTCGGAGCAAATTATTTAGATTTTAAAACGATTTTTTCTATTGCAATATTTGTTCCATTGTTAAATTTTTTATTTACAGGAATGCCAATTATTGCTCCATATCCAATATTACAATTATTAACTTTAGAATTGGCAATGTTTGTAATATTTTTACAGGTTTTCAAAAAGACAATTGGTTTGAATTTCATAAGCCGAGTAATTTCATTTTTATTTGCGAGAATATCATCATTGGTTTTGATTTTATTTTACAGCAAATTAACTTTCTCGTTTTGGTTTGCAAATTTCAGAATTGGAATTGTTGGAATTTTAATTAATTTATTAATTGTGGAATTAATTATAAAGATGTTTGCTTATGAAAGAAATTAGTATTGATTCAATAATGAGCAGAGTTAGGACAAAAATCAAAGGTAATTTTGATTTTGTTGTGGCGATTGGAAGGGGTGGAATTTTGCCCGGATATTTAATTTCTCGTTATCTTGATATTCCTTTGGAAATAGTTTATTCAGAATTCAGAAATGATAATCATAAGCCAAAGTATGAAAACCCAAAAGTTCAAATAAACTATAATATTCAAAATATGAAAAATAAAAAAATATTGCTTGTTGATGATATTTCGAATTCAGGAAAAACAATTTTAAATGTAAAAGAGAGAATAAAAAACAATAAAATAACAACTGTAGTGATTTATGGAAATGCAGATATAAGTTTGTTTGGGACACATGATGAATGTATAAAATGGCCGTGGGAATAAAATATTTTTTATGTGTTAATTTTACATAAAATCGTTATATTAAATAGTGATAATTATAAAAAATGGGTAGTGTAATGGAAAAAATTAATTTAAAATTAGACAATCTAAATGAAGTGTTTCCGGATAATTTTACTGATGAACAAATTGCGAAGGCAAAAACAGCATTTTTAAAAAAATTATCTGAATCAACACACAAATTTTATGGTGGAAAAATTCAAACTGCACCTAAAGCGGGAGTTTTTGGATTTAATTGGTTTAATGTTTGGTACACTCCAGGAGTTTCAAAAGTTTCTACAACAATTCGTGATGACAATGACACCTCTTTTGATTTATCTAACAGAGGAAATCTTGTTGGTGTTGTAAGTGATTCAACAAGAGTTCTTGGTGATGGTGATTGTACTCCTCCGGGTGGTTTAGGAGTGATGGAGGGTAAAGCATTTTTGATGAAATATCTTGGTGGTGTTGATGCCGTTCCATTGTGTATTGACAGCACAAATGAAAAAGGTGAAAAAGATGCCGATAAAATTATAGATTTTGTGAAAATGGTTCAAAGCAGTTTTGGAGCGATAAATTTAGAAGATATTTCTCAACCGAATTGTTATAAGGTTTTGGATACATTACGAGAAGAATGTGATATTCCTGTTTGGCATGATGATGCTCAAGGAACTGCTTGTGTAACTTTAGCTGGATTAATTAATGCGTTAAAATTAGCCAAAAAAGATATTGCTGATGTTAAAATTGCAATGCTTGGTGCTGGTGCAGCTAATACTACAATTGCAAGATTTATTATTACTGCTGGTGGAAATCCTAAAAATATAATCATGTGTGATTCAAAGGGTGGATTACATAAAAATCGTGAAGATATAAAAAACGATAAGGCTTTCTATAGAAAATGGGAACTTTGTGAAGCTACAAATCCTAAATGTATAGAGACATTTCCAGAAGCATGTAAAAATGCTGATGTATTGATAGCACTTTCTAAACCGGGACCAGATACTGTTAAACCAGAATGGATAAGTAGTATGGCTGATAAATCTATTGTTTTTACATGCGCAAATCCTGTACCGGAAATATATCCTTATGCGGCTAAAAAAGCTGGAGCATTTATTACGGCTACGGGTAGAGGAGATTTTCCAAATCAGGTGAATAATTCACTTGGATTTCCAGGTATTTTAAAAGGTGCATTGATGGTTAGGGCTAAAAAAGTTACGGACAATATGGCGATAGCGGCAGCGAAATCATTGGCACAATATGCAGAGGAAAGAGGTATTAATACTGAAAATATTGTTCCAACAATGGACGAAGTTGGTGTATTTTCACAAGAAGCAGCTGATGTGGCAATGCAAGCAATAGAAGATGGAGTTGCTAGAGTAAAATTGACGAGAGAAGAAGCATTTAA
The DNA here is from genome assembly GCA_029931905.1 of Fidelibacterota bacterium. GTDB lineage: Bacteria > Fidelibacterota > Fidelibacteria > Fidelibacterales > Fidelibacteraceae > TCS52. The sequence goes on along the minus strand of JAOZRH010000005.1, from coordinate 18,269 downwards.
AATTGCTAGTGAAGGTATTGATTATTCTCGTTCAATGACAAAAACATTGATGAATAATGATTTTATTAAAGAACCTCCACAAGAATTATTACAAGAAGCTTTAGAATATGCGATTAAACAAGTGCAATAACAAAATTTAATGAAGGAAATAATAATGATAGATTTAGAAAAAACATTAATTCTTGCTAATCAATTGAAAATGGAAGGCAAATTAAACGAATCTTTAAAAGAATATAAAAATATATTGGATAATAATCCTGAAAATATTAATGCAAAATTTAATTTGGGAGATATTTATTATATTCTTGGTGACATTAATAAATCAATAGATTATTATGAACAGTTAATTAAGCAGGCGCCTCATCATGTTTTGGCATTATATAGATTGGCAATTTCATATTTTAGAGCTGCAAAATTTGGAAAAGTAATTGAAGTATTAAATGAAATTATTAAAAGTGATAATAAATTTGAAATGGCATATTATTGGTTGGGATTATCATATTATCATATGGGTAAAATGAATAAGAGTATTGAAGCCTATAAAATGTTAAGATCATTGAATAAAGATAATTCTTTAGGATGTTATCATCTGGCTATAACTTATAAGGCTATTGGAGAATATAGTAAATCTATAGAATGTTTGTTAAAAATACATAAAGAATCACCAGAAGTAGTTTCTGTTAATTATCATTTGGGATTATCATACCTCGGTGTTGGTGATATTAAAAATGCATTACAGTATTTTAAAACTGTGATAAAACTTGATCCAGAGCATAAATCAGCAAAGGAAAAATTGGACGAAATTATTAATGATCAAGATATGATTTATTCTTATGGAATAGAAATTCCCAAAGATGAGAAAACTGGAAAAATTGTTACTAATTATTATTTAGGGCAAGCTTATAAAGGTTTTTCAATGTTGGAAAAATCACTAAAACATTTTAAAGATAAGTTAGATGAAGGATAAAGTATTTTATCTTAAAAAATACTTGCATTAATAAAAAACATTAATTATCTTTAGTGGCTTTTTGAATTCTGGAGTAGCTCAGTGGCAGAGCGGGTGGCTGTTAACCACTAGGTCGTGGGTTCAAATCCCTCCTCCAGAGCAAAAAAAAACATTCTAATTAATAATTAGAATGTTTTTTTTATAAACTATTTTATGTAAAAACTAATCTTTGTATTTTGAAGCGTTTGAAATGATTTCAGTAGTTGTAACTTTAATAATTCCTGCCGTAGGAACTGCGAATAACATTCCTACCATACCTAATAAACTACCACCAACAATTAAAACGAGAAATACAGCTAATGGGTGCATATTAACACTTTTTCCAACTACAATTGGACTAACTAAAACATTATCGGTCATTTGAACAAGAGAAAATGTAATGATAATTAGAATCATGATAAAAAACATATTTTCTTGTCCCATAAATAATACAGGTATAATAGCAAATACAATTCCAACAGCAGGTCCAACATAAGGAATTAAATTTGCTAAACCAGCCAATATACCAATCAAAACAAAGTAGGGGATATTTGCATTAAAAAAAGTATTTAAAATAAATAATCCCAATGAAGATAAAATTGCTACACTTGTTGCGGCTAAAAATTGTCCTTTTAAATATGATGCTAATTGTTTTTGAATCTTATCCATTAAATTTAAAGACAATTCAAAATGTTTGTTGGGAATCAAGTTAATCAATCCCTTTTTTAATTGCCTTTCATCTTTCAAAAAGAAAAAGGTGATAAAAATAATAACAAAAAAATTCATTGCGAAATTTAATGTAGATTTTCCAATATATAATGCAAAAGCGGTTAATTCTTTTATTGTATTATTTATATGTGGTGTAATTTTTGCAATTGTTTCGTCCATATTTTCAATTTCATAAAAAGGGATTTTTTCATCAATAGATTTTAGAATATTTTCTATACTATTCTCATTAGAATTTGTATTTTTTACTTTTGCTACTATTGTCGTTCCGGCATCTTTTACTATTGGAGCAAGTCCACCAATGGCACCCCCAATAACTAAAAATAGTGATAGAATTATTAGTAGCGTTGAGATTCCTCGAGAAATATTATATCTTTCAAGTTTATCAACATATGGATCAAGAATAGTGAATAATAATAATGATAAAATAATAATCAGTATTAGTGAAGTTAGTTTAGTAATTAGAAAAAATAGTACAAATATTCCAGCTAAATAAGCCAATAGTTTAATAATAAATTTTTGATTTTTTGTCATCATAATATTACTTTAATTTTTTTGTAGGTTGTAAAGTTTATTGTTTGTCATTCGTAATCTTTCGCCTAATATTCTAGCAACATTTAAAACTATTTTTGAACCAATCAAAGGTTTTCTATTTACAATATCCAACAAATCACTTCTAAAAAATCCTAATGCTTCTGTATTTTCTGAACAAAGTGCTGAAGCAGAACGGGGAGATTCATCTAATAGTGATAATTCACCGAAAAAAGCACCATTTGTTAATTCTGCTAATAAAATATGTTTTTCATCTTTTTTATTTTTATCAATAATATTCACTTTTCCATTCAAAATAATATACATTCCGTTTCCTGGATTATTTTTTTTAAAAATATATTCACCTTTTTTATATTTTCGTAAATAAACCATTGTTTGTACAAAAAGCAATTCTTTTTTCGTTAAGTTATTAAAAATATTTGCATTTTTTAGTGCTTCGAATTCTAATTCTTTTTTTGTTTTTTTGTTCTTAAAAATATTATCCCAAAGTGGTGAATTCATTTTTTTCCTCATATTTTTTTTATAAGTTAAACCAAATTTTTAATAAATACAAATAAAATGTATTAATCATATAAAAAATTGTTGAAAATGTTTAACTTATGTATGAAATTTTTAAAATATAAAATGGAGATAATAGTATGAATAAGATAATTTTTAATCCAATTGGGATTGTTCATTCGCCATTCAAAAAAATGGAGGGAACTCCAATACAATCTTTTGTCGCAAAAAATACTAAAGGAAGAGTGGAAATATATCCAGAATTCACAGATGGATTAAAGGATTTAGAAGGATTTTCACATATTCAATTATTGTTTCACTTTCATTTATCCAAAAAATTTAATTTAAGAGTGAAACCTTATATGGATGACGAATTTCATGGTGTTTTTGCAACTCGCGCTCCTTCTCGACCAAATGGTATAGGATTGTCTGTTGTTAAATTAATTAAGATTGAGAATAATATTTTACATATAGAAAATTTAGACATAATAGATGGGACTCCATTATTAGATATTAAACCATATGTGATGAAATTCGATAAAGTTGATGATTATAAAATTGGATGGTTAAAAAAAAGAGTACATAGAGTAGAAAAAACTATAGATGATGGAAGATTTAATAAATGATGCTGAATTTAATTTATAATTAAAGGGAAAAAATGTGTGATAATAAGAAAATCAAAAGATGTAAGTGGGCTGGAAATAATCCACTTTATGTAAAATATCACGATAGCGAATGGGGTGTTCCTGTTTTTGATGATGATAAAATATTTGAATTTTTGATATTAGAAACATTTCAAGCAGGATTGAGTTGGATAACTATTTTGAAAAAAAGAGAAAATTTTAGAAAGGCGTTTGATAATTTTGATTATAGGAAAATCGCTATGTATGATAATAAAAAATTCGAACAATTAGTGCAAAATAAAGAAATAATTAGAAATAAATTAAAAATTAATGCAACAATCACAAATGCAAAACAATTTATAAAAATTCAAAAAGAGTTTGAATCATTTGGTAAATATATTTGGGGATTTGTCAATAATAAGCCAATTGTAAATAAATTCAAAACGATGAACGAAATTCCTGCAAAAACAGAACTTTCAGAAAAAATAAGTAAAGATTTAAAGAAACGCGGATTTAAATTCGTCGGTCCAACTGTAATTTATGCACATATGCAGGCAACTGGAATGGTAAATGATCATACTATAGATTGTTTTAGGTATGATGAGATATATAATGTTATTTAGAATAAACTCTTGAAATTTTAATGGTTTTC
>JAOZRH010000005.1:0-14223 GCA_029931905.1 Fidelibacterota bacterium | reverse complement strand
TCAGAATTCAACTTATAAAAATTATTATAACATTTCATTTTTTTGTTTTATTTGATATTGAAAATATTTATATTTACAGAAGTAAATTTTAAAAGTGGGAGTTATAATATTGAAATTATCAACCTTTAAAAGCGGGATTCATCCTAATAGTTTTAAACACTATTCTGAAAAGAAAAAAATTGAAAAAATGTCAGTTCCAGATGAAGTATTCATTCCTTTACAACAGCATATTGGTAAACCAGCAAAACCGATTGTGAAAAAAAAGGATGAGGTAAAGACGGGACAAATTATTGCAGAAGCAGATGGATTTATATCAAGTGTTATTCATTCACCTATTACAGGAAAAGTTAAAAAAATAGATGAATTTAATCACCCTTCCGGTGTTCGTTCTACGATGATTCATATAACAAAAACTGGCGATGATGATTGGGATTTAATTGATATTCCAAAAGATTGGAAAAATTCAAAAAAAGAAGAATTAATTGAGATTGTTAAAAAAGCTGGTATTGTTGGACTTGGTGGAGCTGCGTTTCCAACTCAAGTAAAATTATCGCCACCGAAAGACAAGGTAATTGATTCATTTATTTTGAATGGTGTTGAATGTGAACCTTATTTAACAGCTGATCATAGAATGATGCTTGAATATACAGATAAGGTGTTGCTGGGAATGGCTATAACAATGAAAATTCTTGATGTTAAAAACGGATATATTGGAATCGAAAATAATAAGCCAGACGCAATTAAAAAAATGCAACAGAGAATAGATGAATTGAATTATGATTTTAAAGTTGTTCCTCTACAGTTAAAATATCCTCAAGGTGCTGAAAAAATGTTAATTGATGCCGTTCTAAAAAGAAAAGTGCCAGTTGGTGGACTTCCTATGGATGTTGGAGTTGTTGTAAATAATGTCGGAACAGTATTTGCCGTATGTGAAGCGGTTACAGAAGGTAAGGCATTAATAGAAAGAGTTGTTACTGTAACTGGTGCTGGAATAAATGAACCCAAAAATGTATTAGCTAGAATTGGAACTACATTTGAAAAAATGATAGAAAACTCTGGTGGATTAAAAGATGAGACAAACCATATTTATATGGGTGGCCCGATGATGGGAATTTCTCAACATACTACAGATGTTCCAATAATTAAAGCAACAAGTGGAATTGTTTGTTCAATAGAAAAATCTGTTGATGAAAAGATTTCGCCTTGTATTCGTTGTGGAACTTGTATCAGAGTTTGTCCAATGTTTTTGATGCCAACAAAATTATCTCGTTTATCAGAACTTGGAAAATATGATGAGTTAGAACAATATGATATTCAAAGTTGTATTGAATGTGGTTCTTGTGTTTATTCTTGTCCTTCAAGAATTCCATTGGTTCAGTGGATAAGAGTTGGAAAATTGAAATACAATCAACTTAATAAATAAATCAATAAATAAACGGAAAAATTATGGAAGAAAAATCAAAAATAGAAACTGCGAAACCGAAAAAAAAAGATCCAAGAGCAATGTTACAAAAATTAAATAGAAAACCATTCCTACTAAAATCTTCACCACATTTACAAAGTGAATATAGTATAGAAAAAATAATGAGAGGTGTGATTCTTGCATTACTTCCAACTACAATTTTTGGAGTAATAATATTTGGATGGCATGCTCTATTTATGATATTAGTTGGAATTTTTACTTGTGTGCTTACAGAATTATTATTCAATTTAATTAGTGGAAAAAAGTTTAAATTAACAGATGGTACTTCTGTAATAACTGGATTATTACTTGTTTTAACATTGCCACCTTCATTTCCAATTTCTGGTGTTATTCTTGGAAGTGTAGTTGCAATTTTTCTTGGAAAAATGATATTTGGTGGTTTAGGTTATAATGTTTTTAATCCAGCATTATTAGGAAGAGCTTTTTTACAGGCGAGTTATCCTGTGAAAATGACAACTTGGATTTTACCAAACTATGCTGAAGCAGATGCAATTACAGGTGCAACTCCTTTAGGATTACTAAAATTTGAAAATATTTTTACAAGTATTAAACCATTAATCTTAGGAAATATTGGTGGGACAATTGGTGAAACATCGGCAATATTAATTCTTCTTGGTGGAATATTTTTATTAGTTAAAAAATATGCGGATTGGCGAATTCCTTTAAGTTATATTGGAACTGTTTTTATACTTGGTGGAATATTCTGGTTAATTGATCCTACTCAATATCCAAATCCAATATTTCATGTTTTTGCTGGTGGATTGATGTTAGGAGCATTTTTTATGGCAACTGATATGGTAACTTCTCCAGTAACAAATAAGGGAAGTTGGATTTTTGGAATTGGTGCAGGTATAGTTTTGATTACAATACGACTTTTTGGTGGATTACCTGAAGGCGTGATGTATTCAATATTATTTATGAATGGATTTGTTCCATTAATTAATAGATATACACAACCTAAAACATTTGGGAGGTTAAAAAATGAATAAATCATTAAAAATGATTTTAGTTCTAACAATTATTACTGTTATTTCTGGAGTTGTGTTATCTTATTGGGATAATTTTACAAGACCAATTATTAATGAACATAAAACAAGTAAATTAAATAAATTGATATTAGAAATTTTACCGGAAAATAATTCCATTGAAGAGATGAAACTTGGTGAATATAACTTATATGTTGGAAAAAAAGATGGAGAAATAGTTGGAATTGCTTTTAAAGCTGAAGGTGGTGGATATTCTGATATAATTTCATTGATTGTTGGAATGTCTCCCGATTTTTCTAAAATTACATCCTTAAAGATATTGAGTCAAGTGGAAACTCCTGGTTTGGGAACAAAAATAGTTGACGATCCCTCAAATGAAAATCCTACTTGGTTTACAGATCAGTTTAAAAATTTGAAAATTGATCCAGAAATTATATATGTCAAAAATGCAAAACCAACTAAAGAAAATGAAATTCAAGCAATAACAGGAGCAACAATTTCATCTAAATCAGTTGTGAATCTTTTAAATACAAATATTAGCAAAGTTAAAAAATTGTATATTGAAAAATAAATTAAATAATAGTAGATAAATATTAAAGGTGAATATATGTCCAAAAAAAAGGTAACACTTATACAAGAATTTTTGAAAGGAATTTGGAAAGAAAATCCAATTCTTATTTCATTATTAGGATTATGTCCAACACTTGCTGTAACGGTTTCGGCTGAAAATGGTTTAGCAATGGGATTGGCTGCAACTTTTGTTGTTATTAGTTCAAGCATTATTGTATCAATGTTGAGAAAAATTATACCTTCTGAGGTTAGAATTGCAAGTTTTATTGTAATTATTGCAACATTTGTTACTATAGCAGATAGGTTTTTAGCTGCATATTTTCCAGATATTAGCAGTAGTTTAGGACCATTTATTCCATTAATTATTGTGAATTGTATGATTCTTGGAAGGCAAGAAGCCTTTGCTTCAAAAAATGGTATCGGTAGGTCTTTTTTAGATGCATTCGGTGTTGGACTTGGTTTTACATTAGTTTTAGTTTTATTGGGTACAATTAGAGAGTTGTTTGGATCTGGAACAATTTTTGGTATTCAAGTAATGTGGGATAGTTTTCATCCTTGGGCGGTAATGATTTTGCCACCAGGAGCATTTTTAGCGTTGGGATTAATGATTGGTGCATCAAATTGGTTAAATGAATTGGGAGAGAAAAAATGAATTTAATAATTATTTTTATATCAGCTGCTTTGATAAACAACTTTGTCCTAATTCAATTTTTAGGAATTTGCCCGTTTGTTGGCGTTTCCAAAAAAATGGATTCTGCTGTAAGTATGGGACTTGCAGTTACTTTTGTAATGGTAATTAGTGCAGCGGTTACTTGGTTAATTTATAATTTAATTTTAGAACCAACAAATATGCAAATTTTAGAATATGTCTCATTTATATTAGTGATTGCTTCGTTGGTACAGTTAGTTGAAATGTTTATTAAAAAAGTAAGTAAACCGTTATATGATTCATTAGGAATATTTTTACCATTAATTACTACAAATTGTGCAATTTTAGGATTGGCACTAATTTCTGTATTGAGAGAATATAGTTTTATTCAAAGTGTGGTTTTTGCTGTTGGAGCTGGAGTTGGTTTTACATTAGCTTTAGTAATAATGGCAGGAATAAGAGAAGAATTAGAATTAGCACCTGTTCCAAAACATTTTAAAGGTGCGGGAATAACAATGATAATTGCTGGTTGTTTGGGATTGGCTTTTATGGGTTTTTCAGGATTAATTTAAAAAATATAGAGGAATAAATGGAAATAAATTCATTATTAATAGCAGTAGGAAGTATGGGTGGATTAGGATTAATTTTTTCAGCTGGATTGGCAATTGCGAATAAAAAATTACATGTAGAAGAAAATCCGAAAATTTCTGAAGTCAATGAAGTACTTCCAGGTGCCAATTGTGGTGCTTGTGGATTTCCAGGTTGTGGTGCTTTTGCTGAAAATGTCGTAAATGGAAATGCAAAATTTAATGGATGTCCAGTTGGTGGACCTGATGTTGCCGATGAAGTAGCAAAAATATTAGGTGTAGAATCAGGTGCTTCTGAAAGAATGGTAGCAAAAGTAATGTGTCAAGGTGGAAATGCTGAAACTGCAAAAAAAGCTACTTATGATGGAGTAAAAACATGTACAGCTACGACATTAATGAGTAATGGAGAGAAATTTTGCGAATATGGTTGTTTTGGGTATGGTGAATGTGTTGATGCCTGCCAATTTGATGCAATGTATATGAATGATAATGGATTGCCAGTTGTGATTGAAGATAAATGTGTTGGATGTGGTGAATGTGTAAAAGCATGTCCACAAGGAATTATGGAAATGCACAAAATTAGTCATAATGTTTTATTAAGATGTAAGAATGAAGATGGCTTGTTATTTGCTAAAAAAGCCTGTACAAGAGCTTGTATCGGTTGTGGAATATGTGTCAGAGAAGCCGATGAAGGAAAATTAGTTATGTCAAATAATTTAGCAAAAATTAATTACGAAAATTTTGGTAATGATTCAAAATATCCTACAGAAAAATGTCCGGGGAAATGTTTTACAAATAGATAATTAGAATATTATAAAATAATTAAGATATGGAAAATAATAATAACGAATTAGGAATAGTTACCAATATTTTAGGTAAAAATATTGTTTTGATCAAGGTGGATTCTGTTGATAAATCTAGTTGCAAACATTGTCAATCGAGAATAATATGTAAACCAAACTTGAATGAAGATGCTCATTATATAAAAGCAACAAATTCTGCTAATAGTAAGATTGGTGATAAAGTAAAAATTATAAAAAAGAAAGATTTAATGTTGAAAATTAGTTTTTTACAATATGGTTTTCCATTAATAGGTTTTTTGTTTGGAATGTTTGTTTCATATTTTTTAAATTGGACAATTTTTAATATTCCACTTGAACTTATTCATTTTATTTTTGCAATTGTTGGAGTTGGGTTTGGTGGATATATTGGTAGATTATATGCAAATTATTTAAGTAAAAATCCTGAAAAGTATTTTGAGATTATTAAAAATTAAATGCATTGTCACTACACGCAACTTTGTGTTATAATGATAAATAACTTTAAGTAATCTTTGCGATTTTGCGTCTTAGCGTGAAATTTTTTAAAAAAAGGAAATAAATATGTTTGATTATGATGTAATAATTATTGGAAGTGGACCCGGTGGATATGTAGCGGCGATTAAATCTGCTCAATTAGGATTGAAAACAGCCGTTATTGAGCAGGCAGAAGTTGGTGGTATTTGTTTAAATTGGGGATGTATTCCAACAAAAGCATTATTAAAAAGTGCAGATGTTTACAATGATGTTAAAAAATCTAAAAAATTTGGTATAAATATTGACGATTATAATTTTGATTATCCAAAAGTTATAAAAAGATCGCGACAAGTTTCCCAAAGACTTTCAAAAGGTGTAAATTTTCTATTTAAAAAAAATAAAATTGATGTTTTGAGTGGATTTGGCAAAATATTAGATAAAAATACAGTTGCAATAAATTCTGAAGAAAAAACGATAAACAAGACATCGAAAAATATCATTATCGCTACAGGAGCCCACACAAAACAATTCCCAAATTTGAAACTTGATGATGAAATAATTATTGGAAGTAAAAATGCATTATCAAATGAAAAAAAACCAGATTCAATTGTGATTATTGGTGGTGGAGCGATTGGTGTAGAATTTGCACATTTTTTTAATTCATTTGAAACAAAAGTTACAATTATTGAAATGTTACCAAATATTTTACCGTTAGAAGATGAAGAAATTTCAATTGAGTTAGAGAGAAATTTGAAAAGAAGTAAAATAAAAATACTTACAGATACAAAAGTTGATAAAATTGAAAAAATTGACGGAAAAGCAAAAGTTATTTACAATAAAAATGAACAAGTTGATGAAATAATTGCTGACAAAGTATTATTAGCTGTTGGAGTGGAGGCTAATTTAAAAAATATTGGATTAGAAGAGCTTGATATTGAAATTGAAAATAATTGGATAAAAGTGAATGAGAATTATCAAACAAATGTAGAAAATATTTTTGCGATTGGTGATGTAAAAGGTGCACCGTTATTGGCTCATTCTGCAAGTGCTGAAGGAATAATCGCTGTTGAATATATTGCAGGGAAAAATCCAAAACCGTTGAATTATGAAAATATTCCCGCTTGCACATTTTCACATCCACAAGTAGCATCAATTGGTTTAACAGAAAAATTGGCGAATAAAAAATATAAAAATATTAAGATTGGTAAAGTTCCATTTAGAGCAATTGGAAAATCTATTGCAATCGATGAATCAAATGGTTTTGTGAAAATTATTATTGATGCAGACTCCAAAAAGATAATTGGAGCTCATATAATTGGTCCTGATGCGGCCGAGTTAATAAGTGGTCTTGGAATAGCAAAATCAACAGAAATTACTGCTGATAATTTGGCAAAAACTATTTTCGCTCACCCAACTTTAAGTGAAGCGATTAAAGAAACTGCGGAAGATGTTTTTGGTGAAGCAATTCATATTTAAATAAAAAACTGTAAGATTATTTATTTCATGAAATAATTTACATCTAAATTTCTACTTGCTGTTGCCTCGTCAAGACGAGAATTTGGTGTATTTTGTGGTGCATTTTTTATAATGTCTAGATTTGTATTTATCTCTTCATCAATTTTTAACATTATTTCAATAAATCTATCAAGAGTTTCCTTACTTTCCGTTTCTGTTGGTTCGATCATTAGTGCTTCAGATACGATAAGTGGAAAATAAATTGTTGGTGCGTGCATTCCATAATCTAACAATCTTTTTGCAATATCTAATGTTTTTGCTCCTTTTCCTTTTTGAATGTCTCCTGAAAATACACATTCATGCATTGGAATTTTTGGAGAGCAAATTTGAAAGTTATTCATTAGAGATTTTCGTATATAATTTGCATTGATAATTGCATTTTTTGAAACTTCTTTCAATCCATTTTCACCAAGCATTTTTAAATATACAAAAGTTTTTAGAACGACATTAAAATTTCCAAAGTAGGAATGAATTCGCCCAATTGAATCTGGTAAATTATATTCAAGTTTATATTTATCATCTTTTTTTATTATCGTTGGTGTTGGCAAGAATTTCTTTAATTTTTCAGTAACTCCAATAGGTCCACTTCCAGGTCCACCGCCACCATGAGGAGTAGAAAATGTTTTGTGTAAATTTAAATGTGTGATATCAAAACCCATATTTACAGTTTTTACAATTCCCAAAAGTGCATTCATATTTGCACCGTCCATATACATTAATCCATCAACACTGTGAATAAGTTTACTAATTTCTAAAACATTTTCTTCAAAAATTCCCAATGTGTTTGGATTAGTCAACATAAAACCAGCGACTTCATCATTTAATTTTAATTTTAAATCGTCAATATCAACAAGTCCATCTTCAGTTGAATTCACTTTTATTGCTTTATATCCTCCAATCATAACAGAAGCAGGATTTGTGCCATGTGCTGAATCTGGAATTAAAATATATTTTTTTTCATTACCTTTCGATTTGTGATATTTACGAATTATCATTACACCAGTAAGTTCACCATGAGATCCAGCAGTTGGATGAAGTGTAAAAGCATTCATTCCGGTAATTTCACATAAATATTTTTCAACTTCATAAAATATTTGTAATGAACCTTGAGTTGTTTCGGATAATTGTGCAGGATGGATTTCAGTAAATTGTCCGTTGCCTGCGACAGCTTCATTAATTTTTGGATTGTATTTCATTGTACAGGAACCAAGTGGATAAAAATCTTTATCTACATGATGATTTAAAGTTGACAAGCCCGTATAATGTCTTACTATTTCTGGCTCGCTAACTTGTGGTAAATTGTTGCGAATTTCTCTCAAAAAAGTTTTTGGAATTAAATTGGTTATTTTTTGTTCAGGTACATCACATTTTGGTAAAGTTGTACCCATTTTACCTTCTTTAGAATGTTCAAAAATTAATTTTCGTTGCATAATAATTTACCTATTTTAAATAAAAATCTACTGGCGAAAATTAGTAAAAATATATAGAAAGAACAATAAATATTTTTATTATTTTTTTAAATATTGTCCTGCAACCCATCCTGTTGAGAAGGCCGCTTGAATGTTATAACCACCTGTATCCGCATCAATATCAATAACTTCACCAGCAAAAAATAAATTCTTGACAATTCGTGATTCCATTGTTTGTGGATTAATTTCTTTAATACTGATTCCGCCTGAAGTTACAATTGCTTTATTAAATAATTTATAATCTTTTACTTCAAATGAAAAATCTTTTAATAATAGTCGTAATTTTTTTCGATCTTCTGAATTTATTTCACTCAATTTTTTATTTTGAGAAATTCCTAAAATTTCTATAAATACTGGTATTAATGAACTTGGTAATAGAGATTTTAATAAACTTTTAAATATTTTTTTATTGTTATTTTTTATTTCTCGAATTAATCTTTTATCGAGAGTGTTATGGTCTAAAGCTGGTTTTAAATCAATAATAATATTGACTGTGTTACCTTTTATTAGCAATTTTACGATTGTTTTACTTAATGAAAGTATGATGGGTCCAGACACCCCAGAATCTGTAAAAATCATTTCACCAAACTCTTCATCTATTTTTTTATTTTCACAACGAACTTCTACATTTACATTTTTTAAGGTTAATCCTTGTAATTTTTGAGCAATATTACCTTGTGTTTCAATGGGAACAAGTGCTGGAATTATTGGAGTAATTTTATGACCAAGTTGTGTTGCTAATTTGTATCCACTGCCGTCAGAACCTGTTCCTGGATAAGATTTTCCACCAGTTGCAATTACAACATTTTTAGCAATTAATGTTAAAATTCCTTCAGAATTCTTAATTGTCAATACAAAATCATCGTTTTCATTTTTAATTATTTCTTTTACATCTGAATCTGTTTTAATTTTTATTTTTAATGAATTTATTTTTTTAATTAGTACTTCGGCAATTTCATTCGCATCATCGCTTTTTGGGAAATACCTATTTCCTCGTTCAAGTTTAAAAGAAATACCCAATTTATTAAAATATTCTAATAAATCAGTGTTGAAAAATTCAGAAAAAGCATATTTCAAAAATCTTCCATTTTTTCCAAAATGAGAAATAAATTCTTTAAAATTAGCATCATTTGTAATATTACATCGTCCTTTTCCAGCGATTCTCAATTTTAAGGCTGGTTTGAATTTTTTTTCCAAAATTAATATTTTTTTATTTGGTTGAAAACTTTCAATTGCAGTCATTAATCCAGCAGGACCAGCACCGATGACAATTATGTCATATTGTTCAAATACTTGTTTATTCATATCGTTTTTTCCATAATTCTGTCAATCGATCTTTAATATATTTCTCATAACCGATATTTTTTGGTGAATAAAAAGTATGTTTGGTGTTATTGTCTGGAAAATACTCTTGTTCAATAAATCCATTATAAGAGTGTGGATATTTATAACCTATTCCATAATTTTGTTCTTTCATTAATTTTGTTGGAGCATTTCTTAAATGTAATGGAACAGATTGACTGCCATTTGTTTTTACAAATTGTTGAGCACTTTTAATGGCTAAATATGAGGCATTACTTTTTGGAGCGGTAGCTAAAAAAGTTGTTACTTGAGCAAGTACAATAGAAGCTTCTGGCATTCCAATTGATTTTACAGCTTGAAAACCGTTGGTTGCAATAACTAATGCTTGAGGATCGGCATTCCCAATATCTTCAGATGACAAAATAATCAATCTTCTTGCTATGAATATCGGATCTTCACCACCTTCTAACATTATAGCTAACCAATAGATTGATGCATCGGGATCACTGCCTCTAATACTTTTAATAAATGCAGAAACTACATCATAATGATATTCGCCTGCTTTGTCATATAATAATAATTTATTTTGAAGAGCATTATTTAATGTTTGTCTATTAATGGTGATTGTATCTTTTTCAGATTTGTTATCGAGAGAAATATTAAATGCAATTTCAAGGGTGTTATACATTTTTCTTGCATCGCCACCAGCAGAATTAATTAAATAATTAATGTTATTTTCGTCAATTTCAATTTTATATTTTGAAAGAATAATATCTTTGTTAAATGAATTATTTAATAATTGTTTGAGATTGTCATTTGTAATTGGATTTATTTTCAATACACGACATCGAGAGAGTAGGGGAGATATGACTTCAAAAGATGGATTTTCTGTTGTGGCACCAATTAAAATAAGTGTTCCATCTTCAACAGCATGTAATAATGCATCTTGTTGGTTTTTACTAAATCTATGAATTTCATCAATAAATAATGTTGTTTTATTTCCCATAGATGAATTATTTTCACCAATTTTAATAATTTTTCTTACATCTTTAACTGAAGCTGTAACGGCACTTATTTCGTAAAAATCAGATTTAGTGGATTTTGTAATTATACGAGCAAGTGTAGTTTTTCCACTTCCGGGTGGTCCCCAAAATATCATAGAAAATAATTTTTGAGATTTTAACATTAGATTGATAATCTGATTTTTACCAATAATGTGTTTTTGTCCAATGAAATTATCAATAGAATTTGGTCGCATTCTATTAGCTAAAGGTGGAAGATTATTTAAATTATTGGAGAATAATGTTTGATTTTTCATAAATGTAAATTAAGAATAATTATTAGATATATTAAGTGAAAAATAAAAATTAAATTGTAGAAATTTATATTATACAAATAAAAAACAGTACAGAATGCTATTTTTATAAAGAATTATGGAATAAATTTTTTTTTTGAAAAGTATTGTATTATATTATGACCGAACAGTCAGTCAGGAGGAAAATATGGCTTCAAAAAAAAATAATGAAAATAAAAGAAAACGAATATTAGCTTCTGCTATGAAAATATTTGCTGAACAAGGGATCAACAATGGAACAATTGCATCAATTGCAAAAGAAGCTGATGTTGGAAAGGGAACAATTTATGAATATTTTAGAAGTAAAGATGAAATATTTGAAGAGATGATAAGTGATTTTTTTGAAAGCATGATGGGCGGATGGAAACAATTAAATAATTTAGAAATATCAACTATCCAAAAAATTGAAAAAATATTTGAGTATTCTTTTGATTTTTTATTTACAATTGATGAGCAAAATTTTCATCAATTAATAATTGTTGTTGAAATAATGCTTTATGTAATGAGAAAAGATATGTCGAAATCAACACAAATAGATTTAGGAAAAATATTGCAAAAACTTTATAAAATTATTGAACCAATTATAGAAAATGGTATAAAAGAGAAAGTATTAAAAGACATCGATAAAGAATATTTCGCTTTTATTTTGTTTAGTTCATTAGATGGTATTGCCTTACATTATTATTTTCAAAGAAATTCATTAGATAATGATAAATTAAAAAAATATTCTATGGAATTATTTTTTAATGGAATATTGGCAGAAAAAACACCATCGAAAAAACCGAAAGTCACAGGTTATTGGGGAATGGGTAGTTTAATAAATTAAATTTGGAGGTATTATGAAACGGATAATTATATTTTTAGCTATTTTTTACAGCATTGTTTTAGCAGAAAATCCAACTGGAATGAGCTTATTAACAAAAATGTTAGATGTAATGAGTCAAGAAAATGTCAAGGCGGTAATGACACAAACAATTCAAACTTCATCTGGTGATACTAGAACTTTTGAATATGAATCATTTATGGGAATGGATGGTGAAAATTCTTTGATGATATATACAAAGCCATCACGAGTAAAAGGAAATGCTGTTTTAATGACAGATAATTCAAATAATATTTGGGCATATAATCAGCGAACTCGACGAGTAAGAAAACTTGCATCACATGCAAAGAAACAAAAATTTGAGGGTTCTGATTTTACTTATGAAGATATGGGTTCTGGCGATAGTTGGAAAAAGGATTTTACTCCAAAATATTTAGGGAAGGAAAAAATTGATGGACAAAATTGTTATAAAATTCAATTAACAAAAAAAAATAAGGATATTTCCTATAGTAAATTAATTTGTTATTTAAAAACTGATAATTTTTTCCCTGTTCAAATTGATTATTACAATGAAAATAAAGAATTATTAAAGTCATTGTATATGAAAAATATTAAAATAGTAGAAAATATTCCAACTCCAATGAAAATGATAATGAAAAACCATCAAGATAATACTGAAACTATAATGGAATATAAATCAATTACTTATGATGTTGAATTCAATCAGAGATTTTTCACCGAAAATAATTTGAAATAAAAAGGAGTTCTAATGAAATCTTTTATAAAAATAATTTGGGTCACTTTTACAATCATTATTTTACTTTTTAATAAATCTGTATTTGCACAATCTGCATCAACATTTCAAATAGTAGAAACTGTTCCCATCGAGACAGAGCTTGGTTTAGATGAGACCGAACAAACCTTTGATGTTTGGCTTGAGATGATAAAAAATGCTGAACATTCCATTGAAATTGAATGTTTTTATGTGTCGGATAAAATTGATGAACCATTAGAAAAAATTCTGACGGAAATTAAAAATTCAGCAAATCGAGGAGTAAAAGTTCGTTTTCTTGTTGATGCAAAAATGAAGAATACTTATCCACAACCACTTGGCAATTTAAATAAATTAAAAAATATTGAAGTGAAGGCAATTGATTATTTTAACAAAATTGGCGGAGTTGTACATACGAAATATATACTTGTTGATCGGAAAATATTATTTATTGGCAGTCAAAATTTCGATTGGCGTGCATTAAAACATATTCACGAAGTTGGTTTCAAAATTGAAAATGAAAAGCTTGCACAAATGTTTGGACTAATTTTTGATTTAGATTGGAAAATAGCATCAAATGATAAAACAGATTCAATAGAAAAATATTTTGAAAGAAACACTATTCAAATGATTAATTCAAAAAATCCAATTACTTTAGAATCTGGAACTAAAAAACAAATAGAATTATATCCAAGTTTTAGTCCGAAAAATTTAATTTATTCTGGAATGAGTTGGGACGAAGATGAGATTATAAAATTAATTGACCAAGCGGAATCTGAAATATTAATTCAATTGCTCTCTTATTCGGTTAAGGATAAAAATGGTTTTTATTCTAAATTAGATAATGCTATTCGTTCCGCTTCTATGCGAGGTGTAAATGTGAATATAATTTTATCTGATTGGAGTACAGGAAAATCAAAATTGCCTTATATAAAAAGTTTAGCAGTAATTCCAAATATTAAAATTCATTTTAGTACAATCCCAGAATGGAGTGGTGGATTTATACCTTTTTCTCGTGTTGAACATTGCAAATTTTTAATAGTAGATAAAAAATCGGGTTGGCTTGGGACTTCTAATTGGGCAAAGAATTATTTTCACACGAGTAGAAATATGGGAATTGTTTTCAAAAGTAATTTCGTGGCTGAAATTATTCATAAAATGTTTTACAAAAGTTGGAATAGCAAATATACTTATTTGGTTGATATTAATAAAAATTATGAATAGAGGTAAAATGAAATTTAAAAATAAATATATTAAAATAATTTTTCTAACAATATTTATATTTGGTCCAAAAATTTTTGCAAATGTAGATATGTTTGGTTATTTTGAATCGGAAGGCGATTATATAATGTTTGAAAACGATGATTATTATTTTGGATATAATAAAATTCGTTTAGATTTGTTAGGAATTCCGGGAG
>JAOZRH010000054.1:9453-11654 GCA_029931905.1 Fidelibacterota bacterium | reverse complement strand
GAGAAATAGAAATTAATTTTGCACCGTGAAAAAGTAAGTTTATTCAACCAAAAGATAAAAAATAGAAATGGCTTGTTAAGGTGGATTGGGCAGGGTAGCCCCATCGTAGCTATCAATTATAATTTAAATTATAAAATATGAATAAAACAAAACTAGAAATTATCAATTTATTAGAACCTTATCTTGAAAAAGATTTACATTATTGATGTATCTTAAAGTATAAAACTTTTTATTATATAATTGATAATTTGTGTGTAATAAAAAAAGAGAAATGAGAACTTATTTTTAATGATGTAGAATTATGAAAAATAGGGAATATAAAAGATTGTGAAATTTTAGGACATTTTGATTTAACAGGAGTAATTAATTTTATAGAAAAAAAATTGCCAGTATATAATATAATTATGATTAATAAAAAGTTTTATATAAAATACGAAAGTAATAAACAGCAAGAAGAAATAAGTTTTCCAAATAAGCCGTTAGAGTTGTTTACTGAAGATGAAATAAAAGAGTTGTTAAAATCATTACTTAAACTATAAATATTTGTCAAATATGATAGAATGTAAAAGATGTAAAACAGATATTACAACAGCTCATTATTTTAATAATAAGATAGAGTTTTGCAGTAAGAACTGTGAAGAACTTTATAAGAAATATTGACATAAACCTATACCTAGTAATGAACAAGTACCGTATCCTAGATGATTTGATGAACTATTTGGAAGTTTTAAATAAACTATCGGTTCAAACTATACTTTAAACACCTGACCTATGTTAAGTATAGGGCAGATATAAATTAAATAAAACACTATGCAAAAAGAAATAGACAGAATAGCTTATAAGTCGTGGATTAATTCTCAATTATCTGTAGCAAAACATTATTGATGAATAAGTATAAACTGAAAAGAATATGAGTTTGATAAAAAAGAAATGGAGAAATTAAATGATCCGAACATTGAAGAGATTTTTCCTGATTTAGTATGTTATAAATAAACACAAATGAAACTTCTTTACGATTTACAACTTAAACAAAGAAAATTCGCTGATACTTTTGTTAAGTACAGATTATATTGAGGTGCTAAATGAGGTGGTAAATCTTATGCTATGAGGGCTGAATGTGTTAAACAGTGTTTATCTGCACCAAATGTAAGATGACTTGCTCTACGACGGACTTTTCCTGAAATACAAGAAAATATGGTAATACCAATGCAAATGGAAGTACCTTTACAGTTATGAGAAAAAGTTTGAAATGTTTTTAAGTTTAAGAACGGATCAACATTAAGATTTTCACATTGTAATCATTTTAAAGATGTCTTGAAGTACCAAGGGGTTGAGTATGATTTTATTTGTATTGAGGAATTAACTCACTGGGGCGAAGATGAGTTTAAAATGTTAATGAGTTCATTAAGAACTTCAAGAGATGGAATTGTACCTAATTTCTTCGGTTCAACTAATCCTTGATGAATTTGACACGCTTGGGTAAAAAGATTATTCATTGACCGTGATTTTAATAAATGAGAACGACCTGAAAATTATGCTTTTATACCTGCAAAGGTATATGATAATCAAGTTATAATGGAAACAATGCCTGATTATGTTGAAGCTCTTGACTCTCTACCAGAAATGGAAAGGAGGGCTTATAGAGATGGTGATTGGGATGTGTTCAAATGACAATACTTTAAAGACTTTAGGCGAGAAATACATACAATAGAACCTGTAATACCAAAGAATGTTAAAAGACGAATAATAGCACTTGATTATTGATATTCAGCACCGTCTGCTGTTTATTGGATGTCGTTAATGTCTGATGATACTGTTATAGTTTATAGGGAACTTTATCAAACTGAATTGACATATAAACAATTAGCACTTAAAATTAAAGCAATGACACCAGAGCTGGAGAAGATTGATTGTATAATGGTTGATCCAGCGATAGTAAATAAACGAAGTGAAACGACTTGAACAAGTGGTAGTGAAGAAATGGCAAAGGTATGATTGCAAGTAAGATGAGCAGATAATGCTCGTATAAAAGGTTGGACGGTGTTAAGACAAGCTTTACAACATAAAATAGATCCGAATACACAAGAAATAACAGCACAATTAAAAATAACAACTAATTGTGAAAACTTGATAAGAACTTTACCTATAATGATACACGATGAAACGAATATAGAAGATTTAAATACAAAGACAGAAGACCA
>JAOZRH010000054.1:0-9353 GCA_029931905.1 Fidelibacterota bacterium | reverse complement strand
TGATGCACTAAGGTATGGTATTGTTGAATTAAGTAAAAGTTATAATACATTTAAAGATTTGGAAAAAACAAATAATTTATTAAAAAAGAGTTCATCTAAACAAACAAACAGTTTTTGGAAAGCAAGAGCAGTAGACCAACATATACGAAATAATTTTTAAACTATGGATAATAAAGTTACTAAAGACTCTGTATCTCAAATAGAGCCAACAGGAGTTAAATCAAAAAAATTATCTTGAAGAGATTTACTAAAACCTATTGGTGCTAGTGGAACTTTTTTGCAATGATGATTAATTTCAGAAGAGTATAATACTAAACTGGAATGAAAGACTTGACTTGCTATATACGATGAGATGAGGAAATGAGATGCTACGGTTAAAGCTACATTAAAAGTATGTGAAATGCCTATACGGGCTACTAAATGGTTTGTAGAGGGTGCTTTAAATGATGATGATGAAGTAGATACTAAAAATGAAGAAGTAAGAGAATTTGTAAGTAATGCTTTATTTGATAAAATGGAAACTTCTTGGGATCAGTTTCTTATAGAGTGTTTGACTTCGCTTCCTTTTTGATTTTCAGTATTTGAAAAGACATTTAAGATTGATGATGAATGAAAAATCTGGATTAAGAAGTTATGATACAGAAAACAAACAAGTATATGGAAATGGGAAACAGAACTTTGAGCTGCAGGTATAACACAATCTTTACCACAAGCTATTGAAATATGAACTTCAAAAGGTTATCAAATGGTTTCAATACCATCTTCTAAATTATTAGTATTTACTAATGATAAAGAATGAGATAATTATGAGGGGGTTTCAATTTTAAGGTCAGCTTATAAACACTGGTTTTATAAAGATAATTTTTATAAGTTTGACTCTATAAGACAAGAACGGTTATCTGTTGGAATACCAGTGATGTACACACCTTGAGCTTTATGAGATGAAGATAAGGCTAATGTTGAGAAAATAGTTTCTAATATAAGAACAACAAGTCAAACAGGGATTGTAATGCCTTGAAAAAAAGAGGACTGATGGTTGTTTGAGTTTGCAGATACAAAAAGTAG
This sequence comes from Fidelibacterota bacterium, assembly GCA_029931905.1. GTDB lineage: Bacteria > Fidelibacterota > Fidelibacteria > Fidelibacterales > Fidelibacteraceae > TCS52. The sequence continues at coordinate 8,288 of JAOZRH010000054.1, read as the reverse complement.
TGGAGATACTAAAATTTATGAAAGTATAAATCATCATAACAGAGAAATATCAAAGAATGTATTAGCACAATTTTTAGAGTTATGAAATACAGAGAGTTGATCACGGGCTTTAGATGAGAGCCAGTCTTCAATGTTTTTAAATGCACTTGAAGCAATAGCTAAAAATATAGCTGATGTGTTTAATAGATACCTGATACCAGAATTAGTAGATTTAAATTTTGATGTTGTAAAATATCCTAAACTTAAATTTGATAAATTAGGTGCAGTGGATTATACAACATTGTCTAATGCACTAGCTACATTGTCTAATGGTGGAATAATAACACCAGATGAAGATTTAGAATGATATATAAGAACAATGATGAATTTACCAGCAAAAATTGAATGAGAAGAGCTTGTAAAACCTGAAACGGATGTAAACACACAAAAACCTAAAAAAACTCCTAAACAGCCTAAAAACGATGTTAAAACGAAAGATAATTGAATTAATAAAGAAGAACTTAAAAAGGAATGAAAAAAAGAGGAAGAGTGATTTACGGAAGATATGTATTACAACGAAATATCTTGACTCATAGATAATAAAATTATATTAGATTTACAAAAACAAGCCTACAGTCAAGAAGACAATGTAGAGCTAAAAAAAAAATGATTTCAGTTTAACGAATATGAAAAAATAAGTCCAAGACCATTAACATTTGCTGAAAGGAAAGTAAATTTTACTTCATTAAATCGTTCAATGGGAACATTTGAGTCTGTATTAGAAGAACAGATAGAAGACTCAATAAAAGAGATTAAATCAGATCTTGTTAAACAAGTTAAAACTGCAGTTAAAAATAATGATATAAAAGCAATATGAATACTTAAAGCAAGACATACTTGAAAATTAGCAGGAGCATTAACAGAAGTACAAAAAGAAATGTTTGAAATAGGGAAGAAGTGAGCAGCTATTGAAATGAATGTAAGAGTACCAAGAACAAATTGAGAAGTAAGATGAGCAATGAGAGTACAGAATGGAGCAGTAGCAGAGTTTATTAAAACAGATATTGAAACAGGAGTTAAAACTAATTTAACACAAGCTATACAGAAGAAAGGTTGAATGATAACAAATTTAAGTGTATCTGAAGCTGTGGCAATAGCTAATGAAGTTATAACAAAGAAATTATTACAAGCTAAATCTACATTAACATCATTATGAGTTACAGGAGCTGTTAATTTATGAAGAGCAACTATATTTGAGAAATATCCTGAACAGATTTATGCAATGCAATATTCAGCTATAATAGATACAAGAACAACTGAATTATGTATGAGCCTTGATTGAAGAGTGGTTAAACCTTGATCATCACAGTATCACGACTTTACACCACCAAATCATTATGGTTGTAGGTCAATATGGGTTGAAATATTACACGAAGAAACATTTAAGCCGAAAATCTGATGAATACCTAATTCAATACCAGTAAGTAAAACAATAGATTTACATAAAAAGATGTCAGCACCAGTATTACTGAAAGGAAGTCCAGCAGTTAAAGTATTACAAACAGAGATTGCTGAACGGAAAACTAAACTTGAATTACTACAAACAGATAATAAATATCCTAATAGACAACTGGAACATAAAAAAAGAATAAAGCAATTAGAAAAAAGTATAGCTGGAAAATATAAAGAACTATTAATTAATGAATGAATAAAATTTAATGACTAAAATGAGTTTTGAAATAGGCGATGAATGACAAATGGATTTTAGAATAGAGTGAGAGATGAGTATTGCCGTTCTATGAGCTTTAGAAATTTGAAAGGAATACATATTAAAGAATATGAATAAAAACGAAGTAGTCGAAGGAAAACAAAAGAAACAGTTTGACAAGAATGAGGCGATAGACTATTATTTAAACGAACGAGAAATAATAGAAAAACGATTAAAAGTTATTTCTGAATGTGATGATAGACAAACATTTAAAATATAAAATTATGGATAAATCAATATGGTTATTTTCAAATCTTGAATTTTCAAAAAAGGAATTTAAAGCAGGAGATGAAATTGAATTACAAATAATGAGAACCTGAAAGTGGGATCATCAATTATATGGTAAAGTAGAAGTTAATGAAAAAACATTAGAAGATGTTAAACGGAATTTTGATGAGAATGTAAGAAAAATAGATTTAGCAGTAGATGAAAATCACGAGTCAATGCACAAGGCATTATGATGGTTTAGAAAATTGACATTAAAAGGAAAAGATGCTTTGTTTGCAACAATAGAGCTAACAAAGAAATGAGCAGACCTTGCTACAGAGGGTGCATATAAGTACTTCTCGCCTGAACTTGTTTTTGAAAAAAAAGATGAGGAAACAGGGAAAACAATCAAAAATTTACTTGTCGGAGGTGCATTTACCAACCGTCCATTTTTTAAGGCTATGAGTCCTTTAATGGCAAATGAGGAAAAAGCAGCCAACGATGATCAAGTTACCCACGAACAATATTTATTCTTTAACACAACAAGTATGAAAAAATACCTTGAGCTATTGGCACAATTTTCTGAACAAGAAACATTGAATGCTGATGAACGAGCTTCACTTGTATCTGCTTTTGGAGAACTGCCAGAGGAAGATAAAACAGATGAAGTGCAGGCTAAACAAGATGAAATTCTTGCAAAACCTGAAACTAAAGAGGAAACTAAAGATGAAGCTTCTAAAAAAGAAGATGAAACTAAAAAATCCTCTAAAGAAGAAAAAAAAGCTGAAACAGTTAAAGCTAATGAAGATGTTACTATTAAAATGTCTGAATTAGAAACTTTAAAAAGTTTAGCAAAACAGTCTGCTGAATTAATCAAAAGACAAAAACGAACTGATTTAGAAGCTAAAGTTAATGGATTATCATTTTCTGAAACTAATGCAGTTGGAATTGTTTTACCAAAATCACAAAAAGAAATCGTTGATTTTGCAATGTGATTAAAAGATGACCAAGTTGAAAAATTTTGTGAAATATTAGAAAAATTACAATCTGTATCAGCTAAAGAAATTGGTGCAGTATGAGCAGACTCAACTGACCATAAGCCAGAAGAAATTGCTTTTGTTATGAAAACAATGCAATACTCGGAAGAAGAAGCAAAAGAAGTACTAGATGCTTCAAAAAAATAATTATTCCTTAAAACTTAAATTATGAGTGCAAAAACAAGTGCAAACGATGCCGTAAGAAAAGACGGTATAATAGTAGCTTATAAAATGGCTGCTAGTGAAGTTATTTATAAAGGATGACCTGTATTGTTAAATGCAGCAGGATATGCTTTCACAAATGACTGAACAACAAATACTTTAGCTAATGGAGATACTTATTTATGAGTATGTCAAGAAACTATGGATAATTCAGCTGGTGCAGCTGGTGATAAAGAAGTTGTAGTAGTACGAACTGGTACATTTATTATGACTATTGATGATACAGTTACACAAGCTAATGTATGAGATGAAGTTTATATTAATAATGTATCTGACGATGCTTTAATAACAAATACTTCTGATACAGGGCAACCTCAATTGACTATCGGTAAAATAGTTGAATTTATTTCAGCTAATTCTGTACGAGTAGATATTACAAAAGATGTAGTAGCTGCAAACGGAGCTTAATCGCTTTATTTTATTTTATCATTTAAACAATTAAATTATGCTAACAAAAGCAGATATATCAAGACTACTAACAAGTGGTTTACAAAAAGCCTTTATGAAAGGATATGACGGAGTTGCTTCATTCTACCCAGAATTTACAACTGAAATTGCTTCTAATAAATCTAGTGAAGACTACGGTTGGTTAGGAACAACACCTCAAATGCAAGAATGGTTAGACGAAAGAGCACCTAAAGCTTTAAACGAAAATTGATTTTCTTTAAAGAATAAAGATTATGAAGCTACTATTGCTGTTTCAACTAATGCTATTGAAGATGATCAATACGGTCAAATCAAAGTAAGAGTACAAGGAATGGCTAATGTTGCTAAAAAATCTTATGACAAGTTTGCAGTAGCTACTATTGAAGCTAATGGTGCTTGTTATGACGGGCAAGACTTCTTTGACACAGACCACGAAGAAGGGAAATCAGGAGTACAATCAAATATTGTTACTGGTGCAGCCTTTAGTGCAAATAGTCTTCAATCAGGTATTACAACAATGAGAGGATATAAAGATGATAGTTGAGAACTATGTGGAATAAATCCAACTCACGTTATGGTGCCATCAGTGTTAGAATGGAAAGGGAAAGAAATTCTTGATCCTACATATGTTTCTGTTTCAACAGATCCAGCTAAAGCTGTAATGAAAGGAGCATTAAAACTTATCGTTAATCCATATTTAACAGGTACAGATGCAAGTGCTTCATACTATATTATGGATTTAGGAGGAGCAGTTAAGCCTTTTATATTCCAAAATAGAAAAGCAATGCAGTTTGTTGCATTAGACCAAGCTACATCGCCAGAAGTATTTATGAGAAAAAAGATTTACTATTGAGTAGATGCTCGTTTTGCTTTCGGTTATGGAGACTGGAGATATGCTATGAAACTAACTGGATAGTTTTTAAGTCTTTACAGGGGGGCAAGCACCCCTTGTATAAGGTGTAAAAACACTACTATTAATTAAACATTACATTATGGAACAATTACAAAAAATGGTCGTACGGTTAAAACTTAATCATCCTTGAGGTAGAAGAAACAGAGCTTGATTTCAGTTTGATGAAACAGCACAAATGATAATGGTGAATGCAGAACAAAAGAAAATTATTGAGAATGATAGTTGTTTAACAATTATCACAAAAGGTAGTACATTTAAACGGGCAGAGGAAGCATTAAAAGAAAAAAGTGATGTATCTATGCCTGAAACAGATAAAAACGAACCTAGCGATGATATTCATCCAGAAATAAAAGAGTTTTGAAAAAAGATAAGCAAGATGAATAAAACAGAACTTATAGAAGCCTTAATTAAAAAAGGACAAGTGGAAGATGAAGATTTTACAAAAGAAACTACAAATAAAAACTTGGCAGAATTACTTAAAAATTTATAATATGTCTAAATTAACAGAATTAGAAAAATCAATAAAATTTCTTAAATGAGAAGAAAAAGAATTTAAAAAAAGTATTAAATGATTAGCTGATGTTTATGATAAGATTTGAGCAGATATAGTGTGTGATAGTAAGAAGTTAAAAGATTTACAATGAAATATATCATCAGAAGAAAAAAAACTCGTAGAACTGCAAAAACAGGTCAAAATTGAATTTATAAAAGTTAATGAGGCTGAATGAAAAATGTTAGCTGAAATTTGATATGAACGAGATTTACTTTTAAAATGAAAAAGTATATTAGAAAAAGATAAACTTTTATTAAAAAAAGAACAAGAAAAACTATATGATGATCAGAAAGATTTTGAGAACAGTCTTGAAGTTTTACAAGCAAGGGAAAAAGAAGTTTTATTAAAAGAAAAAGAATTAGAAAATTTTAATAATCAGATTAATGATAAAAAAGCTGAATTGGTTTCAGTTAAAAAGAAAATTGAATTAATATCAGAAAAACTTGTAGAATTAAAAGATATTAGAACAAAAGTTTTACAAGAAAGTAAATCAGCTAATGCTTCAGTTTTATCTTGTAAAAAAGAAATAAAAGTAATGAGAAATAAAATAAGTGAAGATATAGTTAAAATGAAAAAAGATTTAACAAAAGAAGCTGATGAATTAAATAAAAAAGCAGCTGAAAATATTCAAGATTTAATTGATAAAGAGTTTGACTTATGAGAAAAAGCTAAACATATTAATATAGAAAAATCTAAACTTAAGCAAGAAAAAGTTTTATTAAATAAACAAGAAAAAGAGATTAAAGAACAGATTAAATGATTTTTACAAGATAATAAAGATTTTGTAAAAGAAAAATGAGAATTTAAGAAAAAATATACTGAATTACAATTACAAAAAGAAATAAATGAAAAAGAAGTTATTAAAGCTAAAGATATTTTATTAAAAAATAAATCAATATTAAAAACTATTGATGATAAAGAAAAAGATATTAAAAATATATTAAAAGATAATCAAGAAGTTTTAAAATGAATACAAGCAGAGAGATTAGGAATAATAACATCTAATAAAATACAAAATAAACTTATATCTGAATTAAATATAAAAAAAGAAGAAAACAAGAAAATATTAGATAATATTGAAAATCAAAGAATAAAAAATTTAACTAAATAATTATGGATAATGCAAATAGAAATGTATTGCCAATTAAAGTTACAGGATCTGAATATTGACTTAATATAAATCATTGGTTAGATACTTTTGGTACAGACGATGCAGATGCAACATATTGGTATAGTTGATTTACTTTACCTTGAACAACAAAATGGAGAATACAAAGAATAAAAAAAAGTGATTACTCAAAAGCTTGGGCTTTTTGAGATAATAATGGAGATACAGCTTGGTCAGGAAGAACTTGATTAACTTACAATACAGAATTAATATAATATTATGGCTTGAATGTTTGACCCATTATTGAATAAATTAAGAAAAAAAGACTCTGGAGAAGATGTTTCTTTTAATTGACAATATGAAACACCGTCAGGAGTGGTTTCTTGAAATTCTGTACAAGAATGGATAGACCTGCATTTTCAAAGTATAGACCCTACAATAAGTATTGATTGAGATGATAACTTTTGATTATACGAAGTTTGAGATGATAGAGTTAATCCTGTAATAAAAGCTAGAGTTACAATGGGGCAAAATCCAGTTTGAACTTTAACAAATATAAAGTATTACAGATGAACAACAAGTTGAATAATGTTTGCAGAAAAAACAACACCGTCTGGTGGAGTTTGGGAAAGTGAAACAGATACATTTACAGTTACATCAGAACAAAGGTATACAGTTACTTGTTTAGATAGTGAATGAAGAACAGCAACGGCTAATTGAACTTACACATTTACATTACCAACATATGGAACATCTGTTAGTTTAACTACAATGACAAAGCAAACATTAAGAGCTGAAAGTCAAAGTTATTTTCCTATAACAATGGTAGCAGAAGATGATACAGATAAACAAAAATTTGATTATCCAGCTTCGTGGACTGTTATTTGATGAATACAATTTTACAATACAGTAAGTTCAGCTTGGGAATGGTTAGGAGGTTCTAAAGCAAATTCAATGAATGATTGGACAGAAACAGCTGAAACACATACAGTGCAAGGGAATACAGTAAACTATAGAAGATATACTCATAGTTGAGCTAAAATAGGTTCTAGACAATTAAGATTTTACAAATAATAATTATTAATAATGAGCAGAAATAAAGGTATAGCTTCATTTTCGGCAAACTTTGAGCCACAGGTTTCTGCTCCATTGGATGCAAGAGAAATAGTGGAAACTAAAGCAGATTTATTACTTCCAGCAACTTGGACAGCAAACGACTCTGGAGTTTATACTTATTTAGGAATGAGAGTGTCAGTTTTTAATGATTGAGAGAATAACGGTATTTATATGTTAATAGCTACTGATTATACTCAAGAGGCTAGTTGGATGAATATTAGTTGAGGAGGAGGAGGATGAGATGAAATATATGTAAAACATTATTGATGTGATTTAGAAGATACAGTTAATGTTTATTTATGATTTAAAAGTACAACTAGTGATAAGTGGAGGATTAGAAGATATGAAAGAGCAACACAGATATATAAATGGGCGACAGGTGAAACTGATGGTCAGGAAGCTTGGGATGATAGAACAAATTTAACATATAACAATCTTTAATATGGCACTTTGTAAAAAAAACGAGTCGGTATATAGGGTATGAGAATTTTGAAAATTTTCTTGACCAGTAGTTGAAAGTAATCCTTGAGACTTATTTTTCATCTGATGGAGTTCTACTGTTGAAAATAATGTTAATGAGCAAGCTATTCTTGATGCTTGATATGTATTAGACCCTTCTTCAAGTTATGGATTTAATAGAATGGAGCAGAAATTTTATTATAAAATAGTAACAAGTACTAACGAACAGTTTGTTGATATAGAACTGATTAATACTGCAAATACAACAACTCATTTTTTTCAAATATTATGATTGGATTGAAGTGACCCGATAAGACATAGTGTTAGTAATAAACAAACAAGTTCATCTAATACAAGTGTTCCGTATTCAACATTAATATCTGATAACGATTGAGCTCTTTGACTTTACATTGGTAGTACAGATACTAAATTAATAGAATGACAAGACAGAGTTTGAATAAGAAAGGTTTTTGGAGTAAATAATTGTAATGTATTTTTAA
>JAOZRH010000221.1 GCA_029931905.1 Fidelibacterota bacterium | reverse complement strand
CAAGCAGTAAAAAGAAATATTGCAAGATTTCCAAGCGATTTTATGTTTGAACTTACTGAAAATGAAATAAATATCATGGTATCACAATTTGTGATACCATCAAAAAAATATTTTGGTGGAGCTATACCTTTTGTTTTTACCGAAGAAGGAGTAGCAACATTATCTGCGGTAATAAAAAGTCCTGTTTCTATTGAAATAAATATTAAAATAATGAGAGCATTTGTTAATATGAGGAAATTTATTGTAAATAATGCTATGATTTTTCAAAGATTAGATACAATAGAGCAAAAACAATTGTTAACAGATACAAAATTAGAAAAAGTATTTGAAGCTATAGAATCTAAACAGATTAAACCTAAACAAGGGATATTTTATAATGGACAGATTTTTGATGCTTTTGTATTTATTTCAAAATTAATTAAACGAGCAAATAATTCAATTATTTTAATTGATAATTATATTGATGAATCTACTTTGGTAGTATTATCAAAAAGAAAAAAAGGTTGTGAAGCAATTATTTATACACAAAAAATTACAAAAAAATTATTTCTTGATTTGCAAAAACACAACGAACAATATCCTTCAATTATTATCAAAGAATTTAAAAATTCACATGATCGTTTTTTAATAATTGATAACAAGGAAATATATCATATTGGTGCATCAATAAAAGATTTGGGTAAAAAATGGTTTGCGTTCTCGAAATTTGATAAATCAAATTTGAAAATATTATTTGATAACTTAACAAATTTAAAAAAAATAGAGTAGATGTTTAAATGAGTATTTTAGTTGATAAAAAATCAAAAGTAGTAGTTCAGGGATTTACTGGAAAAGAAGGATCGTTTCATGCAGAACAATGTTTAGATTATGGTACAAATATTGTTGCTGGAGTAACTCCGGGAAAAAGTGGAAGTGAACATCTTGGAGTTCCAGTCTTCAATACTGTAAAAGAGGCGGTTGTTGAAAAAAAAGCAAATATATCGATAATATTTGTTCCACCAGCATTTTCAGCAGATGCAATTATGGAAGCTTCGGATGCTGGAATAGAAATTGTTGTTTGTATTACTGAAGGGATTCCAGTTAAGGATATGGTTATTGTAAAAAAATATTTACAAAAAAATAACACAATTTTAATTGGTCCAAATTGTCCGGGAATAATTACTCCAGAAGAAGCAAAAATAGGAATTATGCCGGGATTTGTTTTTAAAAAAGGGAAGGTTGGAGTAATTTCAAAATCAGGTACATTAACTTATGAGGCAGCAAATCAAGTGGTAAATGCTGGATATGGGATTTCTACTGCAATTGGAATTGGAGGTGATCCAATTATTGGCTATTCATTCATTGATTTGTTGAAATTATTTGAAGCAGATGAAGACACTGAAGCAATTGTTATGATTGGTGAGATTGGTGGAGATTTGGAAATTCAAGCGGCAAAATATATAAAAGAAAATATTACAAAACCAGTTGTTGCATTTATTGCGGGACAAACAGCTCCAAAAGGAAAAAGAATGGGGCATGCTGGTGCAATAATTGCGGGAAGTAAAGGTACAGCGAAAGAAAAAATTGATGCATTAAAAAGTGCTGGTGTAAAAGTAGCTGAAACTGCTGCAATGATTGGAAAAACATTAAGAATGATACTTAAATAATTTGGAGTAATAATGCGAGAAATCCAAGTAAAAGAAATAACTAAAATAGTTAAAAAACTTTCTATAGAAGCTTCTACTATTGCTAATGATCAATTAATTAAGAAAATCGAAGAATCGGAAAAAATCGAAGAATCTCCTGTTGGCAAAGCCGTTTTGAGGCAGTTATTAGAAAATTTTAAGATTGCGAAAATAGACAAAACACCAATTTGTCAAGATACTGGTTTTACTGTAATTTTTATGGAAGTTGGACAGGAAGTAAGTTTTGTTGGTGGTTCATTAAAAGATGCCGTAAATAAAGGAGTCAGCGAAGGATATACTGAAGGATATTTAAGAAAATCTATAGTAGAAAACCCAATTACAAACCCAAAAAATACTGGTGATAATACTCCTGCTATTTTACATACGAATATTGTATCTGGTGATAAAGTGAAAATTACACTTTTGCCAAAAGGTGGTGGCGCTGAAAATATGAGTAGAATAAAAATGATGAAACCAGCAGATGGAATTGAGGGAATTAAGGATTTTGTTATTGAGACTGTGAAAAATGCAGGTGGAAATCCTTGTCCACCAACAGTTATCGGAGTTGGAATAGGTGGAACTTTTGATTATGTTGCATATTTAGCAAAGAAAGCAATTTTACGAGATTTTGGTGAAAGAAACAAAGATAAACAAATTGCAAAATATGAAACAGAATGGTTAGAAGAAATAAATAAACTTGGTATTGGACCAGCTGGACTTGGAGGAAAAATAACTTCATTAGATTTATTTATCGAAGTTTATCCAAGACATATTGCAACTTATCCGGTAGCGGTAAATATTCAATGTAATGCTAACAGAAAAAAGAGTTATATTTTATAATATTGGAGTAAGAAATGAGTAAAAAATTAACAGCACCACTAACGGAAGATAAAATTAAAAATTTACAAATTGGTGATGAGATTTTATTATCCGGAATTGTTTATACTGCAAGAGATTCTGCTCATCAAAAATTAGTAGATTTATTAGCAGAAAATAAAGAATTGCCATTTGATCCAAAGGGAAGCGTAATTTTTTATGTTGGTCCTTCACCTGCAAAACCAAACCAAGTGATTGGTGCAGCGGGTCCAACTACAAGTTATAGAATGGATTCATTTGTAGAAACATTATTGAAGGTTGGAATGAAAGGAATGATTGGAAAAGGTCCTCGTTCACAGGAAGTTATTGACGGAATGGAAAAATATTGTGGAGTATATTTTGGAGCAACAGGTGGAGCGGCAGCACTTCTGTCAAAATCAATTGTAAAAGCAGAAATTATTGCATTTGATGAATTAGGACCAGAAGCTGTAAGAAAATTAGAAGTAAAAGATATGCCTTTGATTGTTATAAATGATTGTTATGGAAATGATCTATATATTGAAGGACAAAAAAAATGGGTAGAAGAGTAAAATAATTACATTTTAGTTGGGATATTTTA
>JAOZRH010000220.1 GCA_029931905.1 Fidelibacterota bacterium | reverse complement strand
GATACATTAGATGCATTGCCTGTTACGGTAGCTGTACAAAATGTTACTTATGATTTAGCTGTGAATATAAATTCAGCTAATGATACGATTTTATGGGCTACAAGCTGGGCAGGAGGAACACGATGCAGTTATGATTTGGGAAAAAGTTGGAAAAGAGTGATATTGCCACCTGATGATTTAGATGTATTAAATGAAAATAGTTCACATGATTTTGATTTAAGTCCATCGAGTGGAAATTTAGGATATGAAGAAAATTTTAATCATATGGCATTTAGCGTTATTGCCATTGAAGATACTATTGCCGTCGGAACGGCTAATGGAATAAATATTTCTTATGATAGCGGAATTACATGGAGAAAATATAATGCACAGAATTCTGGTATTAGTGGAAATTTTGTTAGAGCTTTATATAAAGATGATAATAACAAAATATATGGTGCATCGTTGCCTGCAAATGATCCAAGTGAATATTATTCGTTAGTTTATTCTGAAATTAATGATACTGATAGTTTACAGTGGTTTTCGACACTAAAAAATATCAATATTTATAATATAACTTCTGATAATAACTATGTTTTTGTTGGTAGTGAAGGTGGATTGTATATAAGTAGTGATGGTTGGAGTTGGGTAAAAAATGGTGCAATAATGGATGATGCAGGTGTAAGATTATATACTGAAAAAATTTATGATGTATGTGCTGATAATAATAGCAATTTATGGGTTGGAACCAATGATGGGTTAGCAAAATCATCTGATCATGGAGTTTCTTGGAAAATAATTAGAAGAGTTCAATCATTGCCAAACTTAAATAAATTAAATTTAAGCGTTTATCCTAATCCGTTTTCGCCATCGAGAATGAATTTATATGGTGATAATGGACATGTAAGAATACATTGTAATTTTAATAAGAGTGGAACTGCTACCTTGGAAGTATTTGATTTTGGAATGAATAAAACTGCAACAGTGATCAAAGATATTTCGGTTGTAAAAGGTGAAAAAGATTTCGTTTGGAATTGTAGAAATGGAATGAATGATATTGTGGCGAATGGAACCTATTTCGTGAGATTAAAATTTAATTCGGGTGATGGAAAAAAAATGGATTGGACAAAATTAATAATTAAAGATTAGAGATTATATGAAAAACAATAAAAACATAATGAGTAAAATAATTAAAATAGTTTTCTTTGTGATATTTTTTATCAATGGATTAATGGCTGTTGAAACTGGTGGATATGCTGGTGCATTTTTAAGAATGCCAGCAGATGCGAGATCGGCAGGTTTAGGAAATAGTATTGGTGGAGTTTTAAATGATTTAACGGGTGTTTATGCAAATCCTGGAAATGTTGGATTTTTGAATAATAAACAATTTACGAGTTCTTTTCAATTTCTTTCTTTAGATAGATCATATAGCATGGTTGGATTCGGGACAAATTTGCCTCCAACTGCTGGAATATCATTTATTTGGATTCATGCTGGTGTAGATGAAATTGAAGGGAGGAATTCTACAAATAATTTCACAAAAATGTATAGCACAAGTCAAGATGGAATTTTTACATCTTTTGGAATTAAAATATCAGAAAAAGTTTCATTAGGGGCTACAGCAAAGTTATTTTATGATAAATTACCGGGTGCTACTTCATCAGGATTTGGAATGGATTTTGGAGTTACAATTATTCCCTTAGAAAATTTTGTTATCGGATTAGTTGCAAAAAATATTTCAGGAAGTGTAAAATGGGATACAGGTGACTCATATTTATATCAAATTCAGAAAAAAGACGAAATTCCACAATTATACAATATAAATGTTTCTTATAATTATAAAGATAAAATATTATTGGCAGGTGCATATAAGGCAAGTAAAATTATTAATCCAACATATCATTTTGGAATAGAAGCAAATGTCATTCCACATTTTATAATTAGGGGTGGAATTGATGATAAGATGCCTGTAATTGGGATTGGGACAAAATATAATACATTTCGTAATATTAAAACCAGAATTGATTATTCATTTTTAATTGGAAGATATGATGAGGGAGTAAGTCATGTTTTCACTTGGAATTTTCAGTTCTAATAAATAATGGGGAAAAAATGAAAAATAATATTAAATATTCAGTAATTCTAATAATTTTGATTGTAGCATTTGGGTCAAATTTGTTGGCAAATTATGGTATGCCGGGATTGTCACTTCCAAACGATGTTATATCGGGATATAATTATGAATTACATTCAATTATGAAACAAAATAAAATCAGAAATAGTTCTTTTTATACGGCATATTCTCCTTGGATGTATAATACAAAATATTCAGTAATAAATTATTCTTTTAATGATGCTTTTGTTGGCTTTAAAGGATTATTGTCTGACGGAATTGAAATTCGTGGTGAACAACCTACCGATGAACCTGTAGGTGAAACACAATATTATAATTTCGCACTTAGTGGAGGAAAATTTTTCAAAAAAGATAAGTTGACGATAGGAATTTCTGGAGATATTTTATTTGAAAAATTGTATTATCAAAGTGCTTGGGGATTTTCAATTAATTCAATATTTCAATATGAATTTAATGAATTTTATAAACCACATATTGGAGTAGAGAATTTAGGGAAATTACAAAAATTAAAAAATAAGGCAACAGCATTACCAACTAAATATTATGTTGGTAACGAATTTAATTTTCAAAAAATTAAGATAAATATTTCTTTGGGAATTGATAATAGTCAAGAAATATTCTATAGATTAAATAGTTATTGTTCTAATAAATATGGAGTGATTTCAACTGGATATTCATCTTATGAGGAAGTATGGCATTATGGTTTGCAAGTTTTTATTAAAAAATATGCGATTGGATTTGGACAATTTATTTACAGTAATAATATAAATTCTCCATTTATGTTCTCTATTTCTATTATGTAAGAGTGTCAATATTTATTATTTAATGCCATATCTTTAAAAAACGCCCAATATTTCTTATTGAGCGTTTTTGTTTATCGACATTTATACGACAAGGGAGTTAACTCACTTGTTATCAATCGAGATAAATCTTTACATTATTTCAATAACACAACTTTTTTCATTGTTACTCTTCTTCATTTATTATATTAATAATTGGAAATT
>JAOZRH010000219.1 GCA_029931905.1 Fidelibacterota bacterium | reverse complement strand
TGATTTTTTAAATGAAAATCTATGAAAACAAAGAAATAAGTCAGTAAAAATATCTTCTGCTTTATCAAGAAAAATAGATGCAAAAACTCCTGAAATATTACAATTTTATCATAATCCGTCCGATGCTATTGATATAAATATAAAATCAACTCTTGAATGAATAGAAATGCTTGAAACACTATATTGAGAAAAAGTTAATCTTAAAATGGATGAAAATTGAAAGGTATGAGACAGTATTTTGTCTTATATTGACAAAAAAGTTATGGATTGAACATACACTTTTAAAGAGGCTCAAAGAATGGAAAAATTATTATTAAGAAGATTTACAGAACCATCTCCAATTAATTTTTTTACAAGAAATGCCTGAACTTATAAAAATATTCTTATAAATATGAATATTTGAAGTATAACATCTGCAATAAGTAATCTGAAAGATTTTTGAACATCTGCTTATAAATATTGATTTATAAATACAATTAAATATGTTACACCGTCAGTTATAAAAAAATTCCAAAAATATATGGATCATTATATTTCTCTTGATGAAATGTGAATTGATGCACTAAGTCTTGATTTTCAAAATAATTGAAATTTCCAAAAATTTACTAATTGAGTTATGACTATTTCTTGATTTAAACTTCTTGATAGAGTTTGAAAAGAAGTCTCACTCAATGCTTCTTATTCTAAATTTCGTGATTGGGCTAAAAAATGAGATAGTAAGCGAGATGTTTATATTGAGTGAAGAAAAACAGAAAAAATCTTTAAAGATATGTGATTTTCTAAAAAGGAAATTATTCAAATTAAAAAAGATTTTAAAGACTGAAAATTTACTGATGATATAAAAATGGCATTATTACACGAAATTACTTGAATACAGCCTATTGATAAAAATGCAATTCCTCCAAATTATAATTGAAGTATCACTTGAAAATTATTTTATACTTTTAAGACTTTTTTGGTTAAAAAAATGTCATTTTATCAAAAAGAATTTTTTGATGTAAATCGAGCAAAAAATCCAAAAGAATGAGCGAGGAGATGAGTAAGACTTATTCGTTTTTGAATGATGTGTATGATGTTTTGAATGTGAACTGATGAAGTTAAAGATATGATAATGTGAAGAAAAACCCCAATCTCTGATCAAGTTTTTTCTAATGTATTAGAATTTCTTATGGTTAGTAAATATACTTTTTATATGTTTAAAGAACAAACAGATTTAGGAAATTATTGGAGGTTCCTTAAACAACAAAATGCACTTGAAAAAAAATGACAAGATATATCTAAATTAAAATATCAAAAACAATTTACAACAATGCAAAATATACGATGAATTGTGAAATGATGACGGTCTATTGCTTGAATGCCATTGACTCCTTTTCTTACTCCTATTGATGAGTATTCTTCTATTATTTCTTCAAAATGAAGTAAAAAAGAATATAACTTTTTTAAAGATTCTTATAATATTACTCATATTCCTGTTTTATGAAAAGCCTATTATTTCCGAAAATGACAATGAGCAACAAAACAAGAAAGAAAAGAAAAACAAAGAGTTCATACTCCTTGATTCCGAAATAGAACAATTAGAGAAATATTATCTCCAAATGTTGATTTAGAATGAAATAGAAAAATTGTTTGAAAAGTTGTAAAAGTAGTTGATTGAGATACAATTAAAATAAAACTTTCTCCACGAGAGAAATTTTATCTTACTCCATTTGATAGACTTGTAAAATGACAACGACATCCAAATATTACAAAAGATTGATATTATACAGTCAGACAACAAGGTATTGACACAAACGAAAGTGTAAAACAATGACATTTTGTTGAATATTTTTGAAAAGATGCAAGTAATTATGCAAAAGAACAATTATTATGAAAAACTGTAATTGTGAAAGCCGATTATATGTGAGATGTTGTTGATACTCATAATAGATTGCTTTGAGTTGTTAATACAATTGATGAATCTGCAGAATTATTAGCTCAAATTCCTTATTTAAATAATTTAATTGATTATCAAGATTTTCATCAAAAACTTATAAAACTTTGATATGCAAAACCAATTGCAAGTTTTAAGTTTTCCGAAAAAGAATTGTATTATAGACTTTGACAAATAGCAAAAGAAAAAAAAATATGAGTTTGGAACAAAGAAGCCGAAGAAAGATTTTATCTTGAACATTGAATAACAAAAGAAGACAGAAAAACAGTAAAAAATTATCAATGGAAAAATAATTAAAAAAACTTGTTTTTTTTATTTGTTTGTTTATAGATTTATTATTTATTTTATAATCTTTTTATGATGTTTGATTATTTAACTATTGTAATAAATGATAAACCACCTGTTTCTGTCAAGGTTATTGATAAACAAGCAAAATATGAGTATAAAACATCTACAAAAAAAGATTTATTATATTCTATTAAGCGATATTATAAAGACAATTTATTAAAAAAATCTGATGAAAACATACCATTCTCTTCGTGAGATGTTTTAACTTTTATTCTTGATATAGATGTTGAATTGATTTGATAATTCATTTTTAGATAATTTTTATAAAAAACCACAAAAAAAGACTATTCAAAAAAAAATAAAAATTATTTTTAGATTTAAACAGATTATTTTATATAATAATAAAAAACTTTTATGGAAAAAGAGGTAAAAAAAATGCAAGAACTTGTTGCAAATATTCCTCCTGTTGAGTGAGAAAACCACAAACAAAGTCATTTACTATATAATGATCTATTTATTCTTATTTCAAATATTATTGATTCTATTATTAAGACACCTGACAAAGATGTTATTTTGCTTAAAAAAAGACTTGATTGAATAAACAATCAACTTTCAAAAAAACAAGTTTGATTTGATTCTATTCTTTCAAAAGTAGAGCATAATGCTAAACATATACAAAAAATTTTTAAAGAAATTGTGTCAAATAAATATCAAAAACAAAATCCTTTTCAAATACTTTGAATAGCTGTAAATTCTTGAAAAGTTTTACATTTTTCAAAATTTTGATTTACTTATTCTATCAATGAATTAAAATTTTATAATTCAAATAATCATTATTTTTCTTACAAAAAAATTGATTGATATTACACTTTGACTTTAAATTTTGATAAAATAGACCAA
>JAOZRH010000053.1 GCA_029931905.1 Fidelibacterota bacterium | reverse complement strand
ATTTCAAAATTGGATTGAAATGTTTAATAACTGCACCATTAGAACCTGATAATCGTTTATAACGAATTAACGAAAATTCTGGTTCAATGCCAGTTGTTGCACATCCCATAAGATACGATGTTGTACCATTTGGAGCGAGTAATGTTGCCTGAGCATTTCGAAAAGGCTGTTTGTCATCAATAAGTTCTAAAATATCATCCCATACATTTACTGAGAATTCTTTAATTTCTTCTAAAAATAAATCTTCATCAACATCTTTCTTTACAACTTCATTTAACGAAGCTTTATGTTGTAATAAAACTCTATAAAAATGTTCCTGATTTTTATCAAAATGTTTAAATGGTCCTTTAATTTCAGCTAATTTACTACTGGTTTTATAAGCTATTGCCGTTATTAAAGCTGTTAAATAACTTGCAGTTCTTCTACCTTTTTTACTATCGTATGGATAACCAAGATACATTAAAACTGCACCTAAATTAGAATGTCCTAATCCAATTGGTCTAAATTCGTGACTATTTTTAGTTATTTCTTCATTTGGATATTTTGCTCTATCAATAAAAATATCTTGTGCTGTAAATAATGTCTCCACTACATCTTGCAACATTTTTATATCTAAATGAAATTCATCATCAAAATCTTTACTTATGAATTTCATATAATTAATAGCAGATAAATTACATGATGAATTATTTATAAACATATATTCTGAACAATTATGAACAACGACTCCTGATGTTACAAAATGGTTACCATCAGGAACTGTGATATCATATACCTTAACAGCTGATATACTTTTAATTGATTTAATTTTTTGATATTCTCTTTTATCTAATTTTTCATCTTCGAAATAAATTTTTAAATATCTATTTTTAATTACTTCACTATATATTCCTTTACTTGCAAGAATTAATTGAATTTGTTTTAAATGATGGGATTCTGGAATAAAAATATATCTATTATTAACAGATCTGAAAAAATCAATAAATCCAAATTGATAATCTAAAGTTTTAGATAACAAATCTATTTCTTCATTTAATTCTTTATTGTATAAATTATAAGCGTCAGATTTTCCTAATCTATATTCGTTAGAATTTTTATTTATTTCAAGTTTAATTGGAATAAAATTTACTTTAATTTCATCAATTTCTGTATTTAATTTTTCTAATTCGACATCACCACGTTTGGTTAATATTTTGTGATTTGCTGTTGCATAAATATCAAGACCTGATTCAAGTTCAACTTTGTAAACCCTTTTCCAACCAGTTTCAAAAACATCAGAACATTCTTTGTCTTCTCCACCTATATTAATTTTATTCTCAATATCTGAGAATCGTTTATATCCATTAGGTGTTAAAACTGGTGCCCAGTCTGGTAAACACGGATTTGAAGATACAATATCACCATCTTCTGGACAAGTATGCATTTTATTAATATTATCATGAAATTGAACGCCAGGATCTGCAATTTTCCAAGCTTGTTTAGAGATTAATTTTAATAAATCTCTAGCTTTATATTTTTTGTGTTTTTGTCCACTTGAAACATAATATGTCCACCAATCATCATCGTTCTCAACAGCTTCCATAAATTTATCAGATAATCTTACACTAATATTTGTATTTTGAAAAAATACTTCATCAGATAAATCATAACCTTTTTTTGGTTTAAATCCAGCTTCTTGAAGTATTCTTAATTTTTCTTCTTCTCTTTCTTTACAACATATAAATTCTTCTATATTTGGATGTGTATCATCCAAACATGCAAGTTTTGCCGAACGACGAAGAGTTCCACCAGATTTAATTACACCAGCACTAAGATCATGTGATTGTAAGAAGCTCACAGGGCCACTTGCGAAACCGCCTCCAGAAACGGTTTCAAATGTCGATCTTAATGGACTGTAATTGATTCCTGAACCTGAACCTTGTTTAAATATTCTAGCTTCAAGAGCACCAACTTCAGTTATCGATGACATATTATCTTCAATTGATAATATAAAACATGCTGAAAGTTGTGGATGATCTCTGAGTCCAATATTAAAATATACAGGTGAATTGAATGCACAGTATTGATGAACTTGATAATATTTTAATTTATAATTAAAAATATCTCGTTCTTCTTCGGTTTTGAAATATCCATCTTCAAAACCCCAATTAGAAATTGTATCAGAAACTCGATCAATCATTTCTTTTAAATGAGTTTCTTTCTTTTTACCTTCATTACAAAGATATTTTGAAGCAACAATATTAACATCATTATCTGAAAAGTAATCTGGAAATGTTACTTTTTCAGAAAAAATTATTTCACCTTCAGAATTTACTATTTCTGCATGTCTCTCAATAAAATTGATTCCTTCATATGGATCAAGTTTGGACATTAATTTTCGCCTCCCTAAACATAATTAATTTGTAGTTTCTTTAAAGTTCTTTTAGTTTTTGCCGTTATTTTCCTATCATTAAGATCACTAAAAAGTTTAAGAAAATCTTCTTTGTCATGTTGATCAATTTGATTTTGAGAATTAAATAACTCATTAACCTGAATTTTCATACGAACAATATCAAGATTTTTTTCAAAATAATCTTGTTTGATAAGATTATAATTTGCATTTTTGAAAGCTTGGTTCATAGACTTCACTTGGTTCTTTAACCCATTTTCCGATTTTTTCATCCCAACAACCTTTTCGGCTTTCTATATGTTTAAGAACTTCCTCCATTATTTTTTCAGGATCATAACCTGCTTTCCAAATTGCACCAGTTGCATATACAATTATATCTGCAAAAGCATCAATTTCATCTTCATAAGTATTAGCTCTTAATAATTCACTCATTTCTTCAGCTATATGTGCTGCCTCTTTTTCTTTATTGTATACATGAGGAATTTTTCTTTCTTTATTCCATTTAATTATACGATTTAAAATAGACATTTCGCCTCCTATAAAACTTATTGATCTGGTTTTTGTGTTAATTGAGAAATACGATAATATATTTTTGCAAAAGTTGGTGCGTTACAAAGGGACCATTTTTTAATGGCTTCAACTTTAACAAAAGAATTTTCTGTTGAATTAACTGCGTTAATTATTTGAGATGCATATTTTTTAGGAGTAAAAATATAACCTAATGAAAATACACCTCGACCAACACGATTAATAATTTGTGTTACATCACGTATTGCAACTTCTTCATTTTGCATAGTATGGCTAGAGAATTTTTCGTTAATTGGTATATACATAGATTTTGCTGAAATATTTAAACCAACACCAATAGCATCAGTTGCTATGATAACGGCAATTTTCTTTTGCATAAATAAGTGTTGAATTAAATTTTTATCTTCATTGGTTACTGGACCAAATGTGGTGTTTCTACTACTATGAACAAACCCAAATCCATGCTCAACACATTGTCTTAATAATGGATGTTGGATTTTAGCAGCATCTCTAGATGTAACAGGTTTGTTAAACATATTTTTATCAACAATTGGTTTTCTTAAACTTCTTCTAGGTCCACGATAAACTAAAGATTCATCAGAAGGTGGTGAATATTTACCTGTTAATTTTAAGACACTTTCAGATAAGTTTTCAATACCTTTTCCACTATACAAAATAAATAAATTACCATAATCTCTCTTGCTGATTAAATTTAAAATTATTTTTGCTTGTTTATCTTTAAATAACAATTCATCACTTGTTATAATATTTATAATTGATGGGTTTTTACTTGGTAACGTTTTAATTATAAAATTTCTACCAAAACATTTCTTTAGATATACTGTTAAATTTTCTGCTGATTCCGGATGAATAGTTCCAGTCAACATAATAATTTGAGTTTTCATGTTTTTAACAGAATTCATTAAAACATAAAAAGAATTAGCAATACTTTTTGATTCTGAATCTGTAATTTGTTCTGAAGAAGATTGAATTTTGTGTGCTTCATCACAGATAATTAATTTTACATCTTTGATTCTTTTTAAAACAGATGGTGCTGATTGATAAATTGCAACAGCAACAATACTATCTTCGATTCCTGCACCAGAATCTTCACCAGTCTTTTTCACACATAAACGTTGTGAAACACGTTGAATATTTTGTTCTATTAAATGACTTAATTTTTTATGAAACATATTTGTGTGATCAATAAATTCAAGATCAAATTGAGACGGGTTTGAATGTCGTAAAGGTGTTTCGTTTTGTAATGGTATTATATTTGTATTATTTTGTCTAACATAAGTATTTAAAATATTTTTATATTGGTTAACGGCAGATCTTATTGCGCCGTCACCCACAATATTTAAATTTTCTAAAATATTATTAATTTCATTAACATCATTAATTTGGTGTAGTTGATCAACATTTGTTGATTTAATAAAATACTGTAACAATAAAATATTGAAAACTTGTTGAAATTCTTGTTCTGTTTGTATTGCTAAAGTTTTTGTCGGTACTAAAAATAATACTTTGGGAAGATCTTTAGAGTTATAAAAGATCTTCCCCATAATATGTGACATTTCAAAACGTTCATGGATATTTAAATCTCTTTTTAGAAAAGTATTTAATTTTAAAATATTGTTTAACCAGTAGCAGAGAATAGGCATTGTTTTACCTCCCCCTGCTCCCATATTTACAAATACATCTTTTCCTGATTGTAGTGCTTTAATAATTTCTTGCTGATCAGCTCTTAGTTTATGACAAAATTTATAAATATACCCATCTGGATCTGTTGAACTTGTTGAACTACCTAATTGATAAATATTTTTTATTTCACGATTAGGATCTATTCCTCTAGAACTACCAAAATCAAGACCAGAATGGGTCATCCCAGACATTACTTCGTATATTGATTTCATTTAAATCACCTTCGTGTTGCAGAGTAAATTGCTGCTGCAGCATCAAGATCAATTTTGTAAGGACAATCTGTAATGTTAGCAACAGAAACCCACATTGATTTTGCATACTTTGGATGCATTTTTTCTTTTGCTTCTTTAATAGCTTCATCTGTAAAAAGAGCTATTACAGCCATCGCGTCTCCATCATGGTCACCACCAACACGTGGTAAATCTAAAGGATTGATAGCAAGAGTATATCCTTCAGAATCAACTCTCACACTTGCAGCAAGATATGAATCACGATTTTCAACAGGATCTCTTTTGTATAACACTACTTTATCTTTAGTGATTTCTTTTGCAACTTCAATTAGTGTTTGTTTTAATTGCTCATCTATTATTGTTGAATCTTCTGTTAATTTTGTAAAAAATCTTTTTAAATCTGAAATTTCTGGTGGTAAGTCAGATTTTAAGAAATTTTGAATTAATCCTAAACATGTTTTATCTTTTTCAAAAATATAATGAAGAGCAAATGGTTCATATAATTTTAAAATATAATTAAAAGGTAAACCAACATATCCAAGTTCAAGAGTATTGTCAGTAGTTATGACAAAACGACCTGAATAATCAATAACTTTTTTTGAAAGATTTTTTCGAATGAATCCTTGTTTACCTTTCATTCGATCTTTAAACCATGTATCTATTTCTATTAAAGTTCTTTGTATTCTTTGAACCATTGGTCCAATAATTTCAGTACCAATTTCTGAACCTGGTTGAATTAATAAAGTGTTATTTTGTTGAATTAATGTTTTATATAAATCAGTAATCTCTGAATATTGTATCATTGTTTTACCTGTTTTAGTTGATGTTTGTATGTCACGTATTCCTGCAGGTAAAACAAGAAATTTATCAATCAATATTTTATCTTTGTTATCTATAACAAATTTTAAATGATCTGGATGTTTTTTATCTAATTTTTCCCAATTTATTTTATCAAAAATGGAAACAAAAAATGCAACTCCAGATTCACCCTTTTCATCTTCAATAATCTCGCCGTTATTGATTTTATATTTTCGTTTATCATTAATTAATGCTGATAAATTTGTATCTAATGATGTAATTATTGTATAACATTCTGGATGAATAAATTTGTGTTTTAATTGTATATATCCAAATGTATCTCTTCTTTCTTTTGAACCTAATCTACCAAATATTTCTTCAGAAAATAATCCTTTTGGATCTAATTTACCACCACTAGCATAAATATTAGTAGACGTTACTTCTTTTAAATTATTTTTTTCAATATATTCATTTATATCTAAGAGTTTGAGTTTCATGATTATTTCTCTCAATTAATAATTTTTTGGGCTAGAACATACATGCTCGGACTATATTGTGGAATAGCATGTCCTAAAGCTTTTAAAGTTCTAGTTCTATCGATATTAAAAAATTTTTGATTCATTTCTGCAATTTTATCTGCTATTGGTGAGTTACTTAATCCACAACCACCAATAGCAAGAATTTTAAATCCAACATCATCTAGTAATTGGTACATTGATTTTACATTAAAATATCTTATATGTCCGTGTGTCCATCTATTTTTGGTAAATTGTTTTAATCGTGGATCATAAATACTGATATCAATATTGTTTATTTTATCATCTAAATTATCTTTATTATCAGTAGCTAAAAACAAATAACCTAATTTGGTTAAAATTTTATCGTGTATATATTCTAAAAATAGATCTGGTCGTATTAAGTGTTCAATAACTTCAATACACATTACATATTTGAAATTCTTTTTCTGTAAACACCTGTAGGGAATTTCATTTAAATCATGTATAAAATATTTATTATTTTTATATTCATTAAATTTTTTATTTACATAATCTATACCAACAAAATTATAATTTGGAAAAAATTGCTCATGATATTTTCCATCACCACATCCAAGGTCTAAGACAGTAGATCCTTTGTCACAAATCTGATCAAATATTTCTTGGGTGTGTAAAATTGTATCATTAATAGTACCAGCAACAGAGTGTGGGTTACTGGTACTATTTTTTTCATTTTCCCAATCTACTTCATAAAGTTTTTTGATTTGATTATTTCTCATTTTTTAGTTTTTTTATTATTAAGTCTATCTCTTTTCCTCTACGCTTGACTCTTGTTAACGCTAATTCTGAAAAGTTCAGAATTTCTTTATTTTCTGTTATTGATATTATTGTTTCTAAGAAAATATTCATTTCAAATAATTTGAGTTTGATTAAACTCAAAATAGCTTCATCTATTGATGATATTTCATTTTTTAAACTACATGGATTGATTGAAATGCTATTAAAACTATTATTTTCAATAAGTTTTGGACTTTTTCTAATAAAATTCACCCAACTATTCCAAGCGTTTTTTTGGTGTTTTTTTAGTTCATCTGATGGTTCCACTATTTTTGTCATCTGACGGAGAGCCTACAATGGTTGTTGAAGGTGGACCTTCTCCAACTTCATTTACAGCTCTACATTGAAATTCATAAATGTAATGATAATCTAAATCATTACATTCACCTTGACATCTACCAGTTTCTTTACTACAATCTGATCCTTCGTAACAAATTTTCCAATCATAATCTTTTAAAGCATCATAACGTCTGTAATAAACCCTATATTTTGTTACTTTTTCCTCTGGTGGATTTTCTTTCCATGAAAATATTATTTTATCAAAATAATGATCAGCAAAAAATATATTTTTTGGAGTATTTGGAACATTATCTGTATCTGCAAAAACAACATTACAAATTAAAAGTAATAGAATTATACCAAAACTTCTCAGAGATTTCATTTTTTCCTCCGACTATATGATTTTTTTGAATCAACCTTAGATAATATCAATAAGTGAATTTTTTTCTAAAATAGAAAGTTCTACCTGTTAAATACAGGTAGAACTTTGATATAATTGACGATTATTTTTTGAATTTTTTATATCCAAATAGCCCAGTTAAACCACATCCTAATAATAGAATTGATGTTGGTACTGGAACTGTTGAACATGGTTCATAATCAATATTATCCATAGCCCATTGAGACCACGATGAAGATGATATCCAAAGGGTATCAATATCTTGCCAATTTAAATCTAAATGTCGAACAGCATATTTTGATATGGATTCTTTAATGGAATATTTTTCTTCTTTATTTGAGAAACCTTTTAGATAAAGAACTTGGGCATCCCATGCTGATGTGAAATCTACAGAGTTAAGATTAAACGTTCCTTGTAGAAAAACCATTTGAGATGGTTTTTCTGCATTTAAATTATATGCAACGTTTCCATCTGGATCCAACGTATTATATCCAGATGGATTTACGTTATCCCGTGTGAATCCAATTTTTCCATTACCAGAATTCCAATTGAATTCATGATAATCAATAATTGGATTTGTTGTGGGTACAATTGGTGGATCAAATGTGATTATTGCACCAATTGCGTTTGTTGATATTGTGAAACTGAGTATTAGAATTATTGTAAAGAATTTGTATTTCAATTTTGACCTCCAGTGTATTTTTTTCGAACAGTTGATGCTAAACCAATCAATCCGATTCCGAATAGACAAATAGTAGCTGGTTCCGGTACTGGTGCTGATGGGTTATATTCGAAGTTATCCATTGCCCACGCACAGCTATCACTATAAATTTGAATTGTATCAATTCCTATAAAATTGAAATCAATATTTTCAACAATCTTTCCCACTGTAAATTGAATTGAGTCGATTATTGAATTATTTTTCAATCCTATTACTTCAAAATTGGAATTATCATTAATAGATATAAAATCTATTGACATTAAATCAAAGAGTTCATTTGCATCTCTTTCTATTTGAACTGGAGATTTAATTCCAGAGATAGCAATATACCCGTCAGAATCTAACTGTTTCATAATGGGTATATATTTAGCATCAATTACACCAACAGTAACTTCACCATCCCAAGTGAACCCCGCATATTCTTCAAGAATTGTAAAATGAGAATTAGTTGCATCTTCGAAATCTATGAGTGTAGCAAAAACTACACTCGAAATTGAAAGAAACATGAACACCATTGAGAATAGAAATATTTTTTTCATGAATTTTTCCTTTTGAAGTGTATACCAATCAAACCTGTTATACCAATACCGAACAGAATCATTGTAGCTGGTTCCGGCACCGGTGCTGTATTTCCTGTTTCATATTCAAAATTATCAATACACCATTGATCATCTGAACCAACACTATATATCTTTAGAAATTCAATATTTGAAAAGTTGGCAACAATATTTGTTACAAAATTAATATCTATTCCCATGATAACAGAATCTATCAAGGTATTACCAACCCAACCTTCAACATGGATGTCTGCACTATTCCAGGCTCCAGTAAAATCTGCTCCTATGAAATCAAACAGACTTCCATCAGCTCTATTGATAACCACAGGATCGTATCCATAACCATTGAAAGCTACAATTCCATCTGGATCCAATGTATGGTATCCAGAACCATTATAACTGCTTCCATCTAAGACATAGAGATCTTTGTCGTTACTCCAATTAAATCCTTTATAAGGATCTACTATTTTACCACCTGGTTCTGAAATAACGTCTTCGAAATCAATCACTTCAGCGAAAACTGAAGTTGTTGAAATGAATACTAAAATTGAAACCATTACCAAAATCTTCTTAAACATTATTTTCTCCTTATTTTAAAGCTTGCACAAGGCATCCTTGTGCAACGGCGGTTAACTGATTCTCCGCCGTTCTAATTTCTAAAATATCAAATGGGAATTCATCAATTTGATTAATTTGTTCTTTTACCAAATCGATAAATCCGTTGGCTAAACTTGTACCTCCAGAAATTACTAATGGTAATTCTTCTGGAAGTTCAGCCTCACTTTTTTCTAATTCTGTTAAGATATTTTTTAAAGTATAATTTATTAGATTATTATAATAATAAATTAAACCTTCTTTAATTCTCCTTTCTTTTTTCTTTCCAGTTGGAAAATTAGTTAATGAGAAATCTTTTTTCTCTTTAACGGCGTTGATCTTGTTTGGGATCATTCCCAAACTATTGGCGGTATTTAAGTCAATCCAATCACCTCCTCTTGCTATTGAAAACGTTATCACTGGAATTGATTTATAGACCAATGCTACATTGGTCATTCCAGCACCAAAACTAATACCAATACCTGAAAAATTTGTGTTGCTACATTCACTTAAAATAATAGCTGTGGCTTCATTCAGTGGTACTGCTTCGTAACCTAAACTATTAATTATTCTAGCAAATACGTTTTGATGATATATTACATTCATTTCACCATCAATAGGATTTGCCGGTATACTATAAACACATTTTGGTTTATTTTGTAAATCTTCATTTTGACCTATTAATTCTCTAACCATAACAGCGAGAATGTCAGCACTATCAATATTCTCGGTTGAGATCATTCCTTTTGACATTGGTCTACTTACAGGAATGTTAAACATATTTGCAAATCTATATGCATCATCACCTATAATATATACAACATCATCAATTTCAACATTATTAATTTGACTCAAATCCATATTAGATATACTGTCTTTGTCAATTTCGATAAAAACGTTCCTAATATTTTTAATATTAATATCGTTATTATTTTCTAAAGATGATGAGACAAGATTCATTGTTCCAACATCTAAACCTTTGTTTTTATTTAAGTTATCTGTGGTTGGTTTTTCAGGAATATTATCAATATTTGTTTCTATATCTGAACTATGTTCAATTTTATCTGGTTTGGGTACCTCTTCAACAAAAAAACCCATAACATCCTCCTATAAAATTTTAGATAATCTTTCTTTTATCTTTTGAATATTTTTTTTATCTTTTTTTGTTTCAATTTTAACACCTGAGGTTTTAACATTACTAATATCAATATTTGGAATAAAATCATCAGGAGTTTCTTCTGATTTTATTTTATTTTTCTTGATTATTGTTGGTGTAAATTCTCCAGAAGTTAAATTTGTTGGACTTGAAAAATCATTTTTCTCCAAAGCATTTGCAATTCTTTCGAGAGCTTTAATTTTTCTAACTTCCATTATTCTGGTAAAACAAACATTACAATAACCGAATCCCTCAGGAACTGCATTTCTACTACAATGCTTAGTTTTACAGAGATTCATTTTTTTCTCCTGAAAAAAGATTTTGTGCCCGGAAGGATTCGAACCTTCGACCTTCCGCTTAAAAGGCGGAAGCTCTAACCAACTGAGCTACGGGCACCTTTGAGCCAATATTTCTTTATAAAATGTGAGAAAATTAAAAGTGGGACCATAGAAATCCCACTAAAAAAATCTAAAGACGCTTAGTAACAAATTCAATAAATTTCGTAATTTTTTTTGAATTTCTTTCGGTTTCGAAAAATGGATCTAAATCACTAGCTCGAATTTCATTAGCCAATTCTGGATTTACATCAAAAAGAGCATTAAATAATATTTGACCATATCTCCAGGACGTGAAATGAGTTTCGTAATTTTTGATAAGATTCCAAAATTTTTCTTGTTGATTCATATTGATTCTATTTTTCTCCTTTGAGTGTAAAAATCTTTTTCGTGAAAGTCAACAATTTCAAAATATGTTGTTTTTTGCAAATGATGTTTTGAT
This sequence comes from Fidelibacterota bacterium, assembly GCA_029931905.1. Lineage (GTDB taxonomy): Bacteria > Fidelibacterota > Fidelibacteria > Fidelibacterales > Fidelibacteraceae > TCS52. The sequence continues at coordinate 366 of JAOZRH010000053.1, read as the reverse complement.
ATTTTTGTTCTTTGAAGAGCAGAAGTCTCAAATCGTTTGATTTCGTTTTTTTTATGATCAATAACTAGTTTTGTTCTTCCTAATATGATATCACCAACTCTTAAGAAATACACATATTGTTTTTGACCACAAACCTTAAATTTCCGAATAGTTCCTTCGTATTTTTCAAATTCTCTCATTTCTGTCATCCCTAAAAATTTCTAGATGTAATCTTGGTGAATATCGAACTTTTAAACGCGTACAAATCTCAACAGTTTTTCGACAGTTATAATGATATATTTCTAGAAACTCTTGAAAAGTTTCAAAAGAATTAAATTCATGAGGTGTTAATGGCATTAAAAATATATTTTTCCAAACATGTTTATA
>JAOZRH010000218.1 GCA_029931905.1 Fidelibacterota bacterium | reverse complement strand
ATCGCTGGACTACATTCTTCAATAAGTTTTGTGATGGCATTTTGTCTATTTACAGTAATATTTTCATTAATAATTTGTTTATTTGTAGTTTTCGGAATACTTTTTATTAATGAATAATTGTGAAAAATTAATACAATTATTATCGTAAATAGTAATATTAAAACGAGAGTTTTTAAATTATTTTTTACTGAATTAACCATTAGAATTCTCCTAATATATAATATTTGTTTTAACGGGTAATAATACAAATATTAATTGATATTTACAAAATATTATTGTTGTGAATTTAAATTTTAATAATTAATTCTAAACTATAATTAAATTATTTCAATAAAAGCATTTTTTTTGTTTTAATTTTATTATCGTATTGCATTGAACACAAATAAATTCCACTCACTAATTTTGTGCCATTAAAATTAATTTTATAATTTCCGACTTTTTTTTGTTCATTAACAAGTGTTTGAATTTTTTGTCCAAGAATATTATATATACTAATCTTTACAAATGTATTTTTTTCGATTTTATATTCTATTGTTGTTCCAGAATTGAATGGATTTGGATAGTTGGTTATTAATTTTGTTGGTTCAACATTTATACTGTTATATGAAGCAGATGCATTGATAATTCCCCAACCCATCAATCGATTTGGTAAATCGCTGTTAGAAGCATTATCTTGTAAAATATTTGTTATTTCTGTTGGTGTTAAAGTTGAATCTTTTTCTAATAATAATGCAGTTACACCAGCAACTAATGGACAACTAAATGATGTGCCATTTCCTCGTGAATAACTTGATGTTCCACCTGTATTCGCAAGATAAACAGCTGTTCCCATTGCCATAACATTTGGTTTTATTCTACCATCAACAGTGTTTCCAACAGAACTGAAACTGCTTCTATTTCCTAGTGAATCAACAGCTCCGACGGTAATAACTTTTTTACCATCAGCGGGTGCATTAAGTGTATTGTGTAACGAATTATCTCCTGAATTTCCAGCAGAAACAACAACAATTATTCCGTTGTTAACAGCGATATCAGCCACAATTGTAATTCTACACGAATCGCCATTCATATCTTCCCAAGTATAACTATCATAAGGATAATCGAAATCAAGATATCCCAAAGAAGTTGAAGTAATATCTGCTCCAATGCTATCAGCCCATTCAATTCCAGCAATCCAATTATCCTCTTCTACTGGAGTTTCGCTTGATACATCTTCGGTTCTTGCAAGTAAATAATCTGCACCATAAGCAGGTCCGATTAATTTATTTTCTTTAAATCCACCGATGGCCGATAAAACATTTGTTCCGTGAGAATGTCCTTCAATAGTAGAATCGTTATCAACGAAATCCCATTGGTCAATAATATTTAAACTATCAAATACTTCATGTTGTAATAAATTAAAACCAGCATCTAAAACGCAAATTAAAATACCTTTTCCTGTTAATTTTGAGTCGTGAAGAACTGGAACATTTATTTGTTCTAATTGTGTAAATGAGGGACCATAGTTTAATAAATGTGATTTTTGTTTTTGTAAATTATGAATTTTTGTTTCATTTTTTACTTTTTCAATACTATTTTCATTCTTATGATATTTTTTTACTATATCGATTTTTTTGATAAAGTTATTTGTGGAAATTGTTTTGATATTATGAATATTTATATAACCACTAACGGCATTTAAATATTTTGATTTGTGTCGTAATTTGAATCCATTATTTTGTAATAATTTAATGTAATTATTATTTACAGGTAAATCTAAAGTGCTAACGAGCTGGTTTTTTGGTAGAACTTTTGCTCGTCTTTTTAACGATTTTTTACTAACAATGTTTTCTGGTTTTGACAATTTATTTAGTGAATTTAATCCTTTGTCTGTAAAAAACACCCACACTAATAAATTTTCACTTTCAGAACTCATTTCAATTTGTATCTGTAAATTATTTGATATTTTATTGTTAATCTGTGCCTGTAGAATTATCGTAAAGCCGATTAGAATTAATATTAATTTTTTCATAATTGTTCTTTTTTTAAATTATTGATTTTCTAATTTTTTATAATTTATTTTCAACAATTTCAAACTTTCCAAATAGGATTTTTCTTTATTTTGCTCGTGTTCAACAATGTTTTTTGGAGCTCTTTGTGCAAAATTAGGATTTTGTAATTTTCCTTGAACGGCTTTTAATCGTCCTTCATAATTTCCAATTTCTTTTTCCAATCGTTGTTTTTCTTTGTCAATATCTATCAATCCTTTTAGCGGTAAATAAATCTGTAAATTTTCTACAACTGCCGTAGCTGATAATTCTGGCTTTTCGATATTTTTTCCAATAGTTAAGTTTTCAATTTTACATAATGATTTAATATATTCAGAATTATTATTGAGAATGTTTTTATATTTTTCAGATTCATCTTGAATTAAAACATTAGCTTTTTTGGAAGGAGGGACGGTCATTTCGCTTCTGATTGTTCTTATTGCAGTGATGACCTTCATAACAAATTCCATCTCTTTTTCAATATCTTTATCAATTAACTTTTTATCCAATTTTGGCCATTCGCTAATTATTAAATCATCGTCATTTTCATTTTTTATTGAATTCCAAATCTCTTCAGTGATAAATGGTGTAAATGGATGCAATAATTTTACAATTGTTTTTAATGTATAAATCGCGACGAAAATTGAACTTGTTTTTTGTTTTTGTGAATCATCATTTTTTGAAAATAAAGTTGGTTTAATTAATTCAATATACCAATCGCAAAAATAATTCCAAGTGAAATTATAAAGGTCTTTCGAAGCATCATTGAAACGATATTTATCCAAATTATCATTTACTGATTTAACTGTATTTTGAAGTTTACTTAATATCCATTTTTCAGAGTTTTGCAATTCCAAATTTTCTAAAGATAACGAAGAATAATCATCATTTTCATCAATATTCATAAAAATAAATCTCGTTGCATTCCAAAGTTTATTTAAAAAATTTCTACCAGTTTCCAATTGTGATTCATCAAACAAAATATCTTGACCTTTTGGAGCTAGTAACATTGTTCCAAATCGTAAAGTATCTGCTCCATATTTTGCAATTATATCAAGTGGATCGGGGGAATTGCCAAGCGATTTACTCATTTTTCGTCCTTGACTATCTCGTATTATT
>JAOZRH010000052.1 GCA_029931905.1 Fidelibacterota bacterium | reverse complement strand
AATATTAATTTCTTCATTATAACAACAATCATTTATAGTTTCAGTAAAAACTTGTTGTAAAATTATATTATTCATTTCATATTCAAACCTCTAAATTGATGAATTTAATACTTTAAAAATTGTAGGTTCATATGGAGCTACAATTATTTGATCTTCTAAATTATCTGGTGAAAAAGTAAAAAAAGATGAAATATTATTAACTAATAATATTATTTTTGAATAATTAAATTCATTATAATAATCTTGACAAAACACATCTGGTCGCATGTACCATCTTGTATCAGTAAATTTAACAAAATCTGATTCTTGTCTTAAAATATTAATGTTTCTATAAAAACAATTTTGATGTATTGATTTATTAAACTCTAATAAAACATTTTTAATATTGATTGATTGTTGTTGATAATACTTTTTAAAATCACTTGTATTAGACATTTTATATTTCCATTTTTGATAAAGAAATAACTTTTTAAATTGAACGGCGAGATTTATTTGATTATCGCCGTTTTATTATTTTTTAAAAACCAACCAAAAGGGAGGATGAACGTGTCACAAACATTTGAAGGAAAAACTAAAAATCTTGGTTTTGCATTAGATATTTGTAAAACCAACTTTGTTATGCAGATTAACGGTATGGATGTAGCTTTTCCATATCTTCAAGGAAATCCAGGTCTTGGAAAAACTGCGAGTTTATGTGAACTCGCATCCGGTTTTAATATTGGTGAGCAAAAATTTACTGCTCACCACTTGAGTAGTCATTTTGCTTTGAAACCTCTTGAAGAAACTGGGGGTATTCCCCAGTTCGAACGAATCAACATCAATGGTGTCGATATGCTGGGGACTGAGTGGTCGTTCCCAGATATCATGAAACAATTGTACATTCTGTCTGGAAAATGTCAGACAGATAACGAGTTTGTGATTTGGTTATTGGATGATATGCATCTTTGTGGTCCAACTCATATGGCATTACTATATGAGTTATTGACTGAAAGGAAACTTAGAGAATATCATCTTCCTAAGAATGTAGCAATTACTCTTGCTGGAAATACTAGTTCCAAAACTGGAGCGAAAACGATGTTCTCAGCAATTGTTAATCGTGTATGTCTTCTTCCAGTTCATGCAGATTTTGAATACTGGGAACAGAAGTATGCGATACCACAAAGAATTCATCCAGCGGTTAGATCATTCCTTGGAAATGATTTGTATTCTCAATTTTTTCACGAGGATGAACTCGTGGACTCAGCATGGGCATCACCTAGATCATGGTCTCGACTCGCTATTTATATGTCAATTCGTGAACAAATGGAAAACAACCCAATACCAGTTGACGAACTCTCATATGTAGGCGAAGGACATGTAGGAAAGAATGCTACGAGTGAATTTGTAGCATATTATAAGATCTTTAATAAATTCGACGTACCAAAAATCTTGAGTAACATCGAAAACTACTCTCTACCAGACAACCTAGCGGAGAAGTATGCGTTGGCATATGCTAGTGCTAATTACTACATAAATAACTACAAAAACGACTCTCTTACAAAGGGATTCGCAAAACTCGTGTTAAAATTCTCCGACACTAATGGAGAACTTGCGATACTCTCCATGAAAGAAATTATCGCCGCTGAGAAAATTCTCGGCGTTAGATCGATCTATAATAGGGTCGCAATGACAATCGAGAAAATCGACTCTAAGAAATTTAACGATCTCTTAGAGGAAATTATCAACATATAAACAAAGGGAGGGGTCCTCCCTCCCTTTCATATTTTATAGGAGATAATATGAATCTTTCAGAAAAAGTCAAAAAAGCTAGATTAAAATTATATACAAAAGGATTATTATTTTTTGGTATTATGGCTTATAAATTTACTTGGAAGTTTGAGAAACCTCAAATAGATTTTTGGGAAGCCATGGTAAAGTTTAACCCAAATCAGTTAGATCAATTAGAATGTGGATCAATAACTTATAATCAAAATCTAGTTGAAAATTCGGATTACACATATGAAAATCTAGCCTTCGTCACTTGTCATGAATTGTTACACATTTTAAACAAACATGGTAATAGAAAAGCTGACAGACGTCATGACGTTTGGAATGTAGCTTGTGATCATGTTGTAGAAGTAGAACTAAAGAAGATGAATAACATCTTCACCCCATACAAAAACAAATATAATATTATTCCAGAACTTGAAAATGATAAACCTGGTTGTACTGCTGAGCAGGCATATAAATGGTTAATGGAACATAATTCCTATCCTAGTAGAATTCAGAAGAACTCACAAACTGGAATGATAGAAGTGAAGGACCAACATGGAAACACCATGTTTACAGTTCAACCACTCCAAGGAGGTAGTGATAAAAAAGGTCAAACTCCACAAGAAGTTAAAGGAATGGTTGACCAATTTGTCAGTGAGGCTAGAAGTATTTTCACTGACATGAAAAATAAAGGAAATATTTCATCCAACATGGTTGAGTATTTAGATAAAATTCTTAAGGTTGAAATACCATGGGATGATTTATTAGAAAAAGCTATTAAAACTTCAGTTATTATGAAACCAGATGGTCGAAGTTGGCGTAGCCTAAATAAATATTATATCGGTGTTGGAATGACCTTACCCGGTTATGACTATATCGAAGACGACGATGGTGTTGGAAAACTTATAATTCATCTTGACAGATCTGGAAGTATTAGTCGAAATGAATTGAAAAAGTTTGCATATATCATTAAAAAATCAATGTCGTATTTCGAAGTTGTACAAATTCTTGTTCATGATGTTGATATTCACACTGAACGAGAATTTAGTAAAGATAATATTGGTGAATTTTGGCATTTTATTAAAAATGAACTTAAAGGAGGAGGAGGTACCTCTCATAAATTCGTATTCGATAAAACGCAAGAAGTTTGGGATGAAGATATCGACAATTTAAGTATGGTAATATCATTAACTGATAATTACAGTGATATTGAACATATTTATAAAAATTACGAGTGGATCAAAAACAATGTCCCACTCGTAATATTAGTAACAACTAACAATATACTTGATCTCGATGAAAAGTTCGGAAACATCGAACAAATTGAGATCAAATAGAAAATATTAAGACGGGAGTAATCTCTCCCGTCATTTTTTATTTTATTCTTCAGATTCTAAAGTTTCATTTTCATTAGTTTCTGAATTGTTTTCTTCTTGAGGTTTCTCTTGTGATTTCGGGTATTTAAAAAGTGAAGTATCAAATTCACGAACAACTGGCACTAGTTGTTTAACTACACTATCTCTGGTTTTAGTAATTTTTTGAATTTTTGCAGTTAATAGTATTTTATTGTCTTTTAGTTCAACATCATCATAACAATAAACATCGTTAAATGGTATTCCTGAAAATAAAATATTGTCGTCTAATATAAATTCAATTTGTGAATTTTTTGATACAATCTTTAATTTCTGATTGTTTATATCTATTTCTTTCTGCATTTTTTACATATACCTCTTAGGATAACTTGGAAGATTTGATCTATTATATTTGAAAGTTTTTCCAGGTCCACCCATTTTTAATTTAGGACCTTTTTTATCAGTAACTTGGGAATATATTTTTTTGAACGGCAAATATCTAGTTTGTGATTGATCGGGATCTAAAACTTTCATTGGACGTTTCTTCGCAATTGATCCTACAGAATTAGGATACGGTATCCAACGTCCTCCTTTTGTAAATCCTTCAAATAATTTGTAAACAGAAATCATCACATTCTACCTCTTGAATAATCAATAACGTCATCAATCATATCTTGCCGTAAATCATGTGGTAAATAATTATCTAATCTTTTATTATATCCCTTAATATATTTTGATTTTAATTTATGTTCTTTGTATTTATTGTATAACAGCTTTGCTGCTGGAATCGAAATCCCAGCAGCAACAGCTAACTTTGTTACATCTTCCATAATACTCACCTCATGGAATCTTCCACGAGTCCAAATGGAAGATTAAAGATAATCGTTAATATCAGTTTTTTCTGTAATTTTCAGGTTTTCACCAGCTATTTCAGAAATTTCTGTCATATACTGTGCAGTTGCTACTTCAGAAAACACACGAACATTCTTAAAAGTTTCATCTATACTTTCACCCATAAATTCTTCAGGATTTGAAAGTACAAAAGATTTAAGAATTTTCGAAAAATTATACGCAGACTCTGTAGCTTCCGCAATAATTTCTTTGTTCTCTTCAAGAACAGACTGTACTTCTTCTGATTCCATAATTTGATCGAGAATTTTTTCGGCCATTTGATTTCTCCAATTTTATATTTTTTACATCCCAGGTTTTTTACGATTCATCATTTTGTGTGCAAGCACACCAGCACCAACTAATCCAGCACCCTTGACAACACCTTGATTTTGACCTACCCAATTTGCAGTCTTGTTTGCCATATTTGATACAGCATAACCTGCACCTTTTGCTAATTGTTTATTTCGATAATCAGTGTTGGTACGCATTTTAGTATCGTGTTGAATATTAGCTTGACTTGTACCACGATTTATTCCTGATTTATATTGACTTACTTCTGCATCCTTATTAATAAATGTTTTGGGTTTAAATCCTGGAGGATATTTTGGTTCACCACCTGGATTCATTACTCCATGAAAAAATTTACCTACAGAAGAAAAACCTCTTCCAATTGTTTTACCAGCTTCTTCAGCATCAAACTCATAAAATAATTTATTCACAGGTATCATAATGACACCTCACTTATTTACTCACACGACGAAGCTGCTCCAGAATAGTCTTAGCACCAAGACCTGCAGAAATTGCAGAAGCTACTGCGGTTGATTCATTTGCAACATATTTTTTCCAAAGATCAGATGCACCTTTAACTAATTTATTAACACCTTCTTTGGTATCATCAATAGCAATATCACCTAAAGACTTATTACCACGTGTAAGTGCAGCTTTGTCTTCTGGAGAAAGTAATTCTACTGCTTTTTTACCACCACGTGCAAGTTGGGCTTCTTCTTTGTCAGTCATAATAGCATTACGTAATGATTTGCGACCCTTTTCTGCATACTTACCAACAGTCTCCTTTGCTTCCTCATAACCTTCTTTAGCAGCTTGACCTGCTGCTGTAGCGGCACCTGTCACAGCTTTTGCACCCTTATCTGCAAGTTCTTCACCCTTTTCAACTGCTTCTTTAGCTGTAGAAGAGAGCGTATCAGCCGCAGTTCTCAAACCTTTGGCAATTTCATCACGATTCTGATAAGCTGCTACACCTGCACCAGTTGCAGCTGCACCAGCTGCTGCACCCAGTTTACCACGATGTTCTTTTGCCATATCTTTAACATTCACTTCTTCGAGAACATCTGCTTCTTCAAGAGTTTCCAGAATTGATTCGTTTATAATTTTGTTAATATCCAAAGACATAGTTTTCCTCCAAATTTATTTTTTAAATTATCTGGTTAATGCTGCTAAATGTTGCCTATTAAAATATTTATCTCCACGAAGAGCACGTTTAATAAGAGATTTCTTCACAGCTTTTTTAGTTTCACCTATTTTTTTTGAAGCTTTATTTACACCTTCAGCTCCAAGAGATTTAGCTAAAGCATATGATGCACCAGCTTTAGCACCGGCTTTCTTTAAAGCACCAGCTAAACGCGATTTACCAATAGAAGATGACAATTTAGATAAAAATGATTTTGGTTTTGATTGTTGAACAGCAGATTTACGAAGACCTCGAACAATGTTATTGAAACTTTGCGGTGCCTGTTTTGTCTGTTTAACAACATCTTGTTTAACCTGTTTAGTAGGTCTCTTATTGGCCATCTTAGAAGAAGCTGTTAAAGGTTTGCGACCTTTTGGACCACCTTTTTTCGACATTACTCCACGTGTCGAAAAAGCTTCAAAAATAGTCGAGTTATTCTCAAAATAAGGGAATAAAATAATGCTTAATGATTCTTCAAGTTTTTCATCAACACTATCATTCTCAAGCTGTTCTACATAAACACCTAATGCTAAATCAAAATCATCACCTTCACTAAGTAAAGAATCAGAAATTGATTCTTGGATTAATTGTTCGAAAGTAATAATTTCACTTTCAGTCATCTTTATAATTGGATGTTTTTTGGTTTTCTTCTTAGGAATTTCACTCTTTTGAGCACCTGTTGCTAATGAACTGATAGTTGTTGCACCATCAGTTTTAGCAGATTCTGCTAGAAAATTCCACATAATTTAATTCTCCTTTATAATTTCTAAGTTCCTATTTCAATATTGTTTCTACACGATGATTTTGTAGGAAATGGTTCTACAATTTGTAAAATAAATGGTTTTGTATAATCTATTTTAAATGTTTCATCAAAATAAGTTGTAGGAAAATCAAAAATAACTTTATTTTCCTGTTCTATAAATTCATGTTCAACATTTTTAAATATTCTATTGTTATTTATAAAATTATAAGTATAACTATCATATAATTCTAAAAATTCAGGATCAGGTTTGAAAACTATACGTGTAAGATGTTCATCTTGTTCTATAATTTCACCTGGATCTGAAAATAAAAGTTGTTTCTTTACTGTCCTAGTATCATCATACGTTTCTTTATCTCTTATAAGTTTTAAAACAGGATAATCAGATATAAACTCTCCACCAAAATTACCTAAATTAATATTAATTGCTTCAATATTTGTATTGGTATCATCAAATAGAAAAATAGGTAATTGAATGTTAAATGTTAATTCTAATGTAACTTGAAAGGAACGTTGTGTTGAATCAGTAATGTTTGCCGTTAAAGATTCATTTCTTAATAATGGACTATATTGAATAGAGAAAAAATGTTCTATTTCTCCGGTGTTATTGTCCATTTTATCAAATAAATTTAGTATTTTATGATTATTTATATCGAAAAAGTTTTTATTTAAAAAAGTATTTGAAATTTCTAAAAATGAAGTAAAACTATATAAATTGATAAATTTATTTAACGGCAAATATCTCAACAAAACATGTTCAATTTCACGTGCTTGAAATTGAGATTCACAATTTATAGTAACACTTAAACTAACATTTGTTTGTTCTTCTTGAACATATAATATTTTATTATTAGTTAAATTATATAAAACTGGTGTATGATTAACGTTTGGTAATTGAATCGGTTTAAGAGTTTCGTATCGTTGACCAAAAGTTGGTGTTGGGTTATTTAAATTAACTAAAATAACCGGAAATTCATAGTTTGTTTTATATTCTGGATCTAATTGAAAAACTCTATTACCGTAATTGAACTCGTATTTTTTTATATAATTTGGATACTGAAAAATATAATTATCAAATAAAACTCGTGTTGATATTAAAAGATCCGAATAAAAATTATGAATGAACATAAAATTTACTTTTAAACGGCGGAGGTCACATAAGATATATCAATAGGATCTGTTCCTGTATTCGATACAAATACGTTTGTGATCGCACCATTATACATAAAAGATTTGGTCCTTAATGCTTGGTTTGTTGTTGATGAAAGCTTAACATCAAACAAATCATCACTATTAAGAACAACCAAATTTACATTTGATGCTAATTGATAATCAGTTGTGTTAGCATCAATTCTCTGTACTCCTGAGTTATAAGATTCAGGAATTTGATCTTGAACAGAAGTTAATAATTGTTGGTTCATAGGTGGTGACTCCTGAATGTAAGTCACCGAAGTTTGAACTCTTACGATATCAGCCATAATTTACTCCTATTTTTAGTTTATGAAAATATATTTAAACAAACATCGTTACGAAATCGACTCCGTCAGTTGATGAATTTTCGGTATATCTTTTATCACTTAAATTACCAACATGTGTTGCTGTACCACTATCGAATGGGAATGTAATACGATCAATAGAGGACAATTCATTATTACCATCCCATCCTCCTAAAATATATCCATAAATAGTTGAATTTACACACCCCACATCTGCTTTTTTAACTGGAAGTGATCCTACCCGAGTAGCTGTTCCACTGTCGAATGGAAATGTTATACGATCGATTGTTGTAACATATTCTTCATTCGCACCACCATTATATGCATATGTACCTCCACAAACATATCCGTATTCACAACCAGCTCCCCCACAATATCTTGCTTACAACATCCTTCCAGAAAGGTCGATTCCACTTATCACGAGACCAAACTAGTTTCGACTGTTTTCCTGGTCTTATCCACACATCTCCACTATATTTGATAGAAGGCTCTGTGTTTTGGACAAAGGTATCTATGCCTTTAATTCCTTTAAGTTCCATAAGATTGCTCCTTTAAAATAGAAAGAGGTAGGATTACCTACCTCTTTAAAATTAATCTACGAAAAGTGTACAGAAATCAGTTCCGTCGACACCGGTTCCACTAAATCTACTTCCACTTAGATTTCCAACATGTGTTGCTGTTCCACTATCAAATGGGAATGTAATACGATCAATTATAGAGTAATACATAGTTGATGAATCATATGTTTTTCCACCTGATGAATAACTATAGTTACTACTGTTACAACTAGCTTCATTATATCTACTTCCACTTAGATTACCTACATGAGATGCTGGTCCGGAGTCAAATGGAAATGTGATACGATCAATTATAGAGTAATTTATATGTGATGAATCTTGTATGTCTCCACCTAACGAAAATCCATAGTTACTACTATTACAACCAACTCCATGATTTCTACTTCCACTTAGATTACCTACATGAGATGCTGTTCCACTGTCAAATGGGAATGTAATACGGTCGATTATTGAGAAATGATTAGATGATGAAAAATGTGTTGAACCACCTAACGAATACCCATAATTACTACTGTTACAACCAGCACGAACTGATCTTGATCCATTTAGATTTCCAACATATGTTGCTGTTCCACTATCAAATGGGAAAGTAATACGGTCGATTATTGAGAAATTATTAGTTGATGAAACATATATTTTTCCACCTAACGAATACCCATAATTACTACTGTTACAACCAGCTCCAACATATCTGCTTCCACTTAGACTACCAACATGAGATGCTGTTCCACTGTCGAATGGGAATGTAATACGATCAATTGTAGAGTAATTTATATGTGATGAATCATATGTGTGACCACCTAACGAAAATCCATAGTTACTACTATTACAACCAACTCCACTATATCTACTTCCACTTAAATTACCAACATGAGATGCTGTTCCACTGTCGAATGGGAAAGTAATACGATCAATTATAGAGTAATTAATATATGATTCATCATATATTAATCCTCCACAAACATATCCGTATTCACAACCAGCTCCCCACAATATCTTGCTTACAACATCTTTCCAGAAAGGTCGATTCCATTTGTCGCGAGACCAAACTAGCTTCGACTGTTTTCCTGGTCTTATCCACACGTCACCACTATATTTGGTAGAAGGCTCTGTGTTTTGGACAAAGGTATCTATCCCTTTAATTCCTTTAAGTTCCATAAGATTGCTCCTTTAAAATAGAAAGAGGTAGGATTACCTACCTCTTTAAAATTAATTACTTGTTTGAATCTTCGCCGTTAAGTGACAACAATTTAATAGTTTTACTACCTATAAATTTATCTACTTTCATACCTTCCATCTCATTTTCACCTGTTTTCTTTGGACGAAGTTCTTCAAAAAATACCTTACAAAGAAAATCACCTTCTGCTGGATAATTTTCTTCAAATAATTTATGTTTTAAAAATGATATGTTATTAAGAACTTTCTTTCTAATTTCTTCTGGTAATTGACCAATAGCACCAAAAGTACCAGTATCAATACGACCCATAGTTCTTAATTGTTTTTCAGCATCATAAGTGAAATACATTACATAATATTCTACTTCTGATTCCTCATAAGATAAACCTGAATCTTCAACTTCTTTTTTATATTTATCTACTAAATTTTCTTGTTGTATTACTTTTAACATAGCATCTTTTACAAGATGAGAAGATGAATTAAGTCCTCTTTCATTTTCTTCAAGTTCAACTTGTTTTTCTAATAAACTTAATTTTAAACGTTTAGATGATTTATCGTCATTTTCTTTAACGGCGAGATCTAGTTCTTCTTCTAAATTTTCTATTTCAAGTTTTGTTCGTTCAACTTTTAACATCGCCTTCTTATGAGAAGTCTTAGCAGCATATAATGCACCGAGTTTATCTTGTAATTCCATCACAGCTTGTCGAAGTTTCTTATGAGGAGTAAAATGTTGTCCATATTGAACACATGTATCCTGAAATTGACTTGTACTTATTGGAATTTCAGCTAATATCTCTGGATATAAATCAGTTATTTGTTTTTCTTGTGTAAGAATATCAACAACTTGATTTATACCTTCTTTTATTTCTGTTGGGTAGTTATTATCAATTACACTTAAAAACTGCTCTTTATCGTTTTCAATAATAAGTGCAAGATCTTGATTGTTTGTGTTTTCAGACATCTGTTTTCCTCCGTGTGTTTTAGATTATTCTACAAATACATTTGGACTACATTCATCACAAGTTGATCCACAATCGATTGGATCTCCTTGAATTTGAATGTCTAAATTATTAACAAAAACTGTATGAGTTCCTTCATATTTTCCTGTATGACATCCGTGACAACAATGCGATTCTAATGAATCTGTTCTTCTTTCTACATTTAAATTATTTGCAAATACATTTGGTGACCATGTTGTTGCTGGACGAGGAGGATAACAACCATGACCACTACAATTATCTGTTCTTCTAACAACTCCAGGCATTTTATTATCCTTTTAATCTACGAAAAGTGTACAGAAATCGGTTCCGTCGACACCAGCAAAAGAATTTCTAGTTGTAGATAAATTACCAACATGACTAGCTGTTCCACTGTCAAAGGGAAATGTAATGCGATCAATATTTGAACTAGATTTATTTATATCATCAATTCCTCCACACACATAACCATAGTTAGTGCTATTAAACCCATCAAAATTTCTATTAATTTTTGTCAAATTTCCAACATAAGTAGCTGTTCCACTATCGAATGGGAAAGTAATACGTTCAATAGAAGAATATGATTCATTGTTTGAATCCCCACTTCCATAATAAACATAACCCCCAAAAATATACCCATAGTTTGAAGAATTACATGAAGCAGTATTATTGCGTCCATTTGTCAAATTACCAACAATACTACTTACACCACTATCGAATGGGAAAGTAATACGTTCAATTTGTGACGAATTATCATATACTGATTGATCGTAATATCTACCACAAAAATATCCATAATTTGAATTATTTACACAAGTCGATCTATAACCAGAATGGTTCAAATTACCAACATGCGAAGCTGTTCCACTATCAAATGGGAATGTAATTCGATCAATTGTTGAAATCCTAGTTCCATCATAAAATGCACCATACCCAATATAACCATAATCTGAAGAATTACAAGCAGAGGGTAAATACTTAATAGATGAAGATAAATTTCCAACATGAGATACTGTTCCACCGTCGAAGGGAAATGTAAATCTATCCACTGACGAAAACCTATTATCATTAAAATCTGATCCTCCACAGATGTAACCAAAATTTGAAGAATTACATCCACACGTAACATATTTTCCAACATATAAATTAGCTAATGAATATACTGTTCCACTATCAAATGGAAACATCAATCTACAAACATCAGAAAAAACATTTGCTTCTGCTCCACCACAAATGTATCCATAAGGACTTCCTGGATTTCCACCAATCTTTTCGAACTCAACCCACTCATTATCTGTAGTATACATCATAAATTTTTCGAGATTACTATCGTACCATGTATCACCGACTTCTGGTGAAGAAGGTGCTACTTCTTGTACGTATTGAGGACCCTTTTTTCTCTGAGGGACTATAATCGACATAGTATCGTCTCCTTTTAAATGAAAAGATAAAAGCGGGATCTGATCCCGCTTGAATTATTTA
>JAOZRH010000051.1:8241-12025 GCA_029931905.1 Fidelibacterota bacterium | reverse complement strand
TAACAATTGATGTCGGAGAAATTGATGTAAAAACTGTTAATATTGATGATAAAAATATTTTTTATTATGATTTTTTTGATGGAAATAAGTATGTCCAAAATGAAAATTTTGTAATAAATAAAATAATGATACCAATTGCATTATTGAATTCAAAAAAACCAACGATTTCATATGAAATTCTTGAAGAAAAAGACATTAATAATCAAAAAATAACATCTAATGATTTACCAAAAAAAAATGAAATTATTCAAATTGAAAACCCAACAATATTTAGAGGTGTAGATTTTACTTATTTGATAATAAATCCTGTACTATCAAATAAACGATATATTAGCAAGCTCAAATTAAATATTTCGATTGACGATTCGATTGACAAACAGATGACTAATGTTCATACATCAAAAAAAGATATAGAAAAATTTAATAAATTATTTATAAATAAAGATATTCTAAATAAAATTACTTATTCAAAAACATCAAAATTAGAAAAAAACATTTCATCTGATTATGATTCTGGTCAATGGTTAGAAATAAACATAACTGA
The DNA here is from genome assembly GCA_029931905.1 of Fidelibacterota bacterium. GTDB lineage: Bacteria > Fidelibacterota > Fidelibacteria > Fidelibacterales > Fidelibacteraceae > TCS52. The sequence goes on along the minus strand of JAOZRH010000051.1, from coordinate 11,481 downwards.
AAAAGGAATTTATAAAATAAGTGGAAAAGATATTATTGATGCCGGAATTCCTGAAGATAATTATTCTGCGGATAAAATAAAATTATTTGCAAGTTCAACATTTGGCAGACCATACACCTCAACAATTCCAGATACTTTGAAAAATCTTATTGAAATTCCTATTCTTTTTATTGAAGGTAACAATAATGACAATGATGAATTTATTTTTTATGCAACAGGTTCGAATGGTTGGGAATTCAATAGTAATTCCTCATATGTAAATGTCAGATATTCTACAAATCCTTATGAAACTGTTAATCATTTTTGGTTATTAATTCCAACAAACAGTTCAACTTCCGGCTTAAGAATGGAACAAACAAATAACTCTGGCGACGCAAATTATGCAGAAATCGAACATTATTGGAAACGAGTTCATCTTGAAGAAGATAAAGCAAATGAAGTAGAAGGCGGAATTCATTGGTATGGTGATTCTTTTAATGGGCCTTCAAATTCACGAAATTACCCACTTACAATCAATAATAGTTATAATTCATCTAATTTGAATTGTTTAATCAGATTTGCTTGTGCTGGTGCGACTGGTGGTGGAAGTACATCGAATAGACATACTTTTAATTTTAATATTAATGATACAAATCTTGGAACAAAAACAACTACAAATTTTTATAGAACAATAAATAATTATACTTTTAGTAATAATATTTTGGCTGAAAATTCTACAATAAAAATTGATTATTCTGCAAATTTAGAGAATTGTAAAGCTTTTCTTGACTTTATTGATATTATTTATCCAGCGAATTTGACAGCAAGCGACAATTTTTTGAATATTTGGCAACAAGCAGAAAATGAAGATATTCTTTTTAATGTTAATGGCTTCCAAACAACTCCACTCTATATTTTCAATATTTCAAACCCTTTTTCTACAAAATATTTCGTAGAAAATAATTCCTCTTTTACAATTTATCAACCAACAACTAATAATTCTACTGAATATTTAATTTTAGACGAATCACAATTTAAAGAACCAAATAAAATGAAATTAGCAGAAAATTTTGATCCAAACGATTCACAAAATTACACAGAACAAATTGATTTTATTATTATCACAGCTACAGAATTTGAAAACGAAGCCAACAGATTGGCAACTTATAAACAAAATAGAACAAAACATCCGTTGAACACAAAAGTAATAAAAATTGATGATATTTACAATCAATATAGTGGTGGAAATAAAGACCCTTATGCAATTAGAAACTTTTTACACAAAATGAATGAAAATTGTATCTCTCCAAAACCATATTTTGTATTACTTTTTGGAGATGGAACTTATGATTATAGAAATATTTCTGGTAGTGCGAAAAATTTTATTCCTCAATTTGAAAAACCTGAAAGCGATGGGAATTATGATGCAATACAAACATTCAACACTGACGATGCTTTCGTAAGAATTGATAATAATACAATCCCAGATTTAGCAATTGGACGACTACCAGTTAATAATATTGATGAAGCAAAAAATGCAGTAGATAAAATAATCTTGTATGAAAAGAATTTACTTCCCGGATTATGGCAAATCAAAACAACACTAATTGGTGATGATCCTGCCAGACCAAATAATAATGAACCATTTCACATTACAGATATAGAAAAATATTTGGTGCCAAACTTACCAAATTCATCATTACTAAATAAAATCTATTTGACAGAATATCCTGAAAAACCAGACGAAATTACCGGATTTACTACAAGAGAAGGCGTAAATGATGCAATACATTCTGCATTTTCTGATGGAACAGTTTTGTTGAGTTTCGTTGGACACGGTTCACCAACAGTTTGGACACAAGAAAAAGTATTTGTCAAAGAAGATCTTAACACACTAAAAACAAATGGACATTTCCCACTGATTACCGCAGCAACTTGTAGTTGGTCACATTCCGATAAAATAAATTTTCAATGTATGGGCGAAGAAATAATGTTATTGGAAAATAATGGAGCTATCGCTACAATAGGACCAACACGAGCAGCATATCCAACAAGTAATATTAATTTTGTGAAAACATTCTACAAAAATTTATTTCCAAATGCACCATATAGTTCTGAAAATAATTCTATTGGTGAAGCATATCTAAATTCAAAAATATTAACTTATAACAATAATAATAAAAGATTTATCTTATTAGGTGATCCAACAATCTATTTAAATTATCCTAATAATGACGGAGAAATCAACTACATTAGCTCCGATACATTAAAAGCACTTGATGTTATTAATTTTAAAGGCGAAGTATTTGAAACAGACAGCACAAGATTTTCTGGAATTGACTTTAAAGGAATTGTAAATATTTTTGATAATAAACAAAGTGTAACTCGTGAATATATTGATGGAAATGGAATAACACGAAAAATTAGTTACAAACTTCCTGGAAATAAACTATTTAGTGGCGAAATAGATTTTTCAAACAACACATTCGACAATAAATTTATTATTCCAAAAGACATTTCATATTCTGGTAATAATGGAATTTTGCAAATGATGTATTTCAATTCTGACAACTCAATTGAAGGAACATTATATAAAAACAAATTAATAATTCAAGGTTATAGCGATAGTGTGGCAAATGATTTTTCAGGACCAACAATTTCAATAGAAGTTAGCAACAATGATTTAATTTCTGGTGATATTGTCGCCGATTCTGCTGTAATGAAAATAAATTTTTATGATGAAAATGGAATAAATATTACAAAATCTGTCGGACATTCAATTACATTAAATATAGATAATTCAGAAAATGATATTGATTTAACAGATTATTTCCAATATTTACCAAATTCCTATCAAAATGGTGAAATTCAATTTATGGTAAATAATTATTTTGAAGCAGGTAAACATAATTTAAAAATTGGTGTTTTTGATAATGTAAATAATTATAATTCTTTTGAAACTGACATTACGGTTATTCAACAAAATACTTCTATATTTGAACAAGTTGTAAATTTCCCAAATCCATTTAGAAATGAAACAGATTTTACATTTTATTCATCTCATAACGGAATTGGAAAGATAATTATTTATTCTATCAGTGGTAAACAAATTTATCAAATGAACAATTTGAATTTCCAAACAGGATATAATTCATTTCATTGGAATGGAAAAGATGATTATAATCAGAAGTTAGCTTCGGGTGTATATTTTTACAAAATAAAATTAGATGTAAATAATAAGACTTATGAAAAAATTGAAAA
>JAOZRH010000051.1:0-8141 GCA_029931905.1 Fidelibacterota bacterium | reverse complement strand
GGCATAAAATTTCAACCAATAACATCAAATTATGATGAAGCTTCACTAAAAATTGACAATCCAATAGAATTTGCAAAAATTGCATCTTTAAATAAGGCTAAAGTTATTGCAGATAATTATAAAGACTCACTTGTAATAAGTGCTGATACAATAGTTGTATTAAATAATGAAATTATTGGCAAACCAACTTCAAAAGAAAATGCAATTGAGATATTAGAGAAATTATCCAATAATACACACGAGGTAATTACTGGCTTTTCAATGATAAAATTAGATGATAATATTGAAATTGTCGATTATGAAGTTACAGAAGTAACATTTAGAAAATTAACAAAGAATGAAATAATTGAATATATTACCGAATATAAACCGTTTGACAAAGCAGGAGCTTATGGAATTCAGGATATAAAAGCAATGTTAGTTAAAAAAATAAACGGTTGTTATTTTAATGTTATCGGATTTCCTGTCGCAAAATTTTATGAAACATTTATGAAATTAGGAATTTAAACTTAGCCACGAAAGAACAATAGGAAGCCACAAAAAATATATAAAATTCACTTCTCACTTCTCACTTCTCACTTCTCACTTCTCACTTCTCACTTTTCACATTCATAATTCATTTAATAACGACTCGACCTTCAACTTTTGAATCAATTACTTTTTGTTTCCTAACAGCGTCTAAAAATACATATCTATCCACTAAACCTGTTTTAACACTATTATCGGGATTAAACCCAAAATATTTTTTTGATTGATCAAACATATAATTATTGGTTACAATTGAATATTTTTTATTTGGATTAATTTTTTTACCATTAACCAATAATTTTAATAATTTATTTTTCTTTCCATTAATAACAATTTTAAGTCCTGATTGTGGTGATATATTTTCGTTCTCTACCATAAATTCAACTAATTTTTGCAACTGTTTTCCATCAATTGTAAAAGTTACAAATGTATTACTAAATGGAGATATTTCCCAAATATCACGAACTTTTATATCTCCTGCTGATAAATTTTTACGAATTCCACCACTATTTGTGATAGCAATATCTGAATTCATTTTTTCTTTCATCACATCTGTCATCCAGTTTCCAATATTTGATTCAACTCCACCCTTTATCCAATCTTTTTTTAAGGTTCCAATAACAACATTCATCTCTTCTGCTACTTCATTTTCAAATTTATCAACAACTTTTTTAACATCCGCTGATGGTTTAATTTTATCACTTACAACTTCAATTAATTTATAATCAAAGTCAGTAATTTTTGTCTCATCACAAGAAAATTTAAATTCGCCAATATATCTTCCATAAGATGCTGCCTGCACAATATGTGTATTTCCAATTATTTTTGCTCTACTTAAATATGTATGACTATGTCCGCCAACAATTAAATCTAACTCCGGAATGGCTTCTGCCAACTTTTTATCTTCGTCAATACCAATATGAGTAACTGCAATTATCAGATGAATATTTTTCTTTTTCAATTTTTCAACTATTTTTTTTACAGTTTCAATTTGACCTGCAATTTTGATACCTTCAAGATTTTCGCTCAATGTTAGTCCAGGAAGTTCCTCTGTTGTAATTCCTATAATTGCAATTTTTTTACCATTAATTTCATAAATTTTATAATCTTTTAATAATGGTTGTTTTGTTTTTACATCTAATACATTTGCACCATAAATATCAAACTTTGCATCAGGAATCATTTTTTGGAAATTTTTCCAACCATAATCAAATTCGTGATTTCCAATTACAAAAACATCTGGTTTCACCGCATTTAATATTTCAATTTGAGATCTACCCTTAGTCATCGAACAAACAGGTGTCCCTTGAAAATCATCACCAGCATGAATTTTGAGCGCTTGTGGATAAACAATCATTAGTGAATCTAAATATGCATCGACATATGCATAACCACCAACATAATGGCTTTTCGGATTATGCTTTACTGGTTTCCAAGAAACATTATGACTATGTAAATCATTCCAATGTAAAATTACAAATTCATCTTTCGCTACAACCAATGACACAAATACTAAAATAAACAAAATCAAATTAATTATTTTTTTCATCATCACTCCCTTTTATTGTTTTATATACTGTGTTAAAGTTAAATTATTTATTAATTAAAAGCAAATGTATCTTTATTAAAAAATAATAATATTTTATTATAATAATTGAAAATAAAAATGTATATTTATAAAAATTTGGAGGAAATATGGCATTAGAATTAGATGATTTAATTAAGGGTCAATCAAAAAAAGAAACCGATACATTAGGCGATGAAATTAATACTGTTGCAGTAATTGGTCAAGGAAATGTTGGACGAAGTTTAACTTGGGCAATTGCAAGTGCGGGAATTGGTGTAACTTGTATAGAAAAAAATAAAGAATCAGCTCTTCTTGCAGAAAAAAAATTAGAAAAAGAATTAGAATTATCTGTAAAGCATTGGAAATTAACTTCTGGCGAAAAAAGATCTATTTTATCCAGAGCATATTTCACAAGTGATTTTACAAAAACTGTTGATGCCGATCTTATTATTGAAACAGTTACAGAAAATTTAAAATTAAAACAAGAAATATTTAAAAAACTCGAAGATATTGTATTAGATGATGTTGTATTTGCTACAAATAGCTCTGCATTATCAATTACGGAATTAGCAAGTGAATTAAAACGACCTGAAAACTTTATCGGAATTCACATATTAAGTCCTGTCAAAAAAATACCAATTTTTGAAGTCGTAAGAGGTGTAAAAACTTCAGATAATACTTATGAAAAAATTAAATCGTTTGCCAAACTAATAAACAAAAAAATAATTGAAATAAAAGAATCACCCGGATATGTTACAACTCGTGTAATAATGCCAATGCTAAATGAAGCAATGTATGTATTAATGGAAGGTGTTACAAACGGAATGAATATTGATGCAACAGTAAAATATGGATATGATATAAATGAAGGTCCGTTAACTTTAGCTGATAGAATTGGTTTAGATAAAGTTTTAAGAATTTTAGAAATACTTTTTTTAGAATCCGGTGAACAAAAATATCGTCCTTGTCCTATTTTAAAAAGATTGGTCAGAGCAGGATATTATGGTAAAAAAACTAATAAAGGCTTCTTTATTTATGATGAAAAAGGAAATATTATAGAAGAAAATAATATATTTTAATCTATTATTTTTCTAATTTTATACAATCAAAATTAGTTAATTATTTATAATGACTATTAATTAAAAAATTAGTAGTCATTTTTTATTTCTTAACGAAAATTATTCCACCAATTATTGCTGTTAATGGAGCTACTAAAACTAATCCAAAGCTACCAATAATAACATGTAAAATATCTGCTGAAATATAGTTTAAATTTAAAATATTTATTGTTGGTGTTCCCTGTGCAATTAATAACATCAATAAAACCGTAAATCCGCCTGAATATGCAAATAGTAAGGTCGTTGTCATTGTGCCAATTACTACCTTTCCCACTTCAAAACCAGATTTTATTAATTCCTTTTTATCAATATTTGGTTTTTTCTTCACAATTTCATTTTGGGAGGCAGAAATATCCATTGCAATATCCATAACTGCACCAGATGATGCGATAAAAATACCAGCAAGAAAAATATAGGATAACTGTAAATGTGCAAATCCAGAATATAACAAAGTTTCAGAAAAAGGTTTTACAGCACCATTAATATGAAAATATTTTCCAAATATTAATGCCAAAATACAAGTTGCAATAACTCCGGAAAATGCTCCCAAAAATGCAACTACTCCCTTTTTATTCAATCCTGCAATCAAAAATATTATTATTGAAGTCAAAATCATCATTACAACAAGTGTTAGTAAAATTGGATTAATTCCAATGAGAATTCCGGGTAACAATAATTTCCAAATCACAATCCCCGTAAATAAAAACGAAATTAGTGCTTTAACTCCAATCCATTTTGCATAAATTAACAAAATTATTACAAATAATATTATTAAAATTAATTCAATATTTATCCGATAATAATCAATCGCTGTAGCTGAAATAATATCGCCTTTATCAGAAAAATTTACTCCAACAAGAACCTTATCCCCCACTTCAAATATATTATCAAATTCCAATTTTCCCATTAACTGATTACTTGCTTGAATAATTTTATCATCTAATTTTTTAACTTTCACATTTAGCGATTGATGGCCAGTAAATACAATTCCATTTCTCATTAAATCATCATTATTTACATTTATAACCGTTGCTTTTGAATGTAATGAATAGTAATTTTTTTGATTAAATCTTGAAGGAATTAACAATATAATTATCATTATAACAATAACAGAACTAACAAAAATTATATCTGAATAATTTTCTTTAAACTGATTTTTTATTTTTTCAATCATTTATTTGCTACTCGATTCTTATATAAAATCACTAATTTTAAATCAATAAAGTTTTTATTTTTTTATAAAGGCACTCTATTTCAATAAATATTTAATATTTTTACCAATATCTGTGTTATCAAAATATCCTGAAAATAATTCCTGTCCCATTCCAATTGCTTTTACCGAAACTGGAACTCCCGTATGTGAATATGTCGTCCAAGAAATACCTGCTTTTTGTGCTAAAATATGAGTAGCCGTTACAGAAAACGGATCATAATATCCATATTTCAAAAATATTTCATCTGACTTTTTTCTATCTTTTTTAACTAGCATACTTCTTTCAAATGCATCTTTTAGTTGTGAAATTTCAAAATCCGTTAGTGCAAGACCTTTACTTTCATCACCCAATCCAAAATGTTTTCTTATTAATGCCAGTCCATATTTAAAATCATATACAGTATGATCATCACGATAACTTTCAATAATATCTGAGAATTTTTTATATGAAATATTTTGATTTTTTAACTTTTTATAATCTGTTCTATAACGAGTTCCTGCAAATCCTAAAGTCATTCCACCTGTTTCATGATCAGCAACGACAATAATTAATGTCTCTTTTGGATGTTTTTTATAAAATTTTACCGCTTCTGCAATAGATTTATCAAATTGTAAAATTTCGTGAATAACCGTTGAAGCATCATTTTCATGACAAGCCCAATCAATTTTACCACCCTCTACCATCATAAAAAATCCTTTCGAATTATCTAATAATTCTATACCTTTTGATGTAAATTCTGGCAATGAAACATCTGTTTTATTCTGATCTAATGCATAAAAAATGGATTTGTCATCACACAATCTTGGAGAAATTGCTATCACCTTATTATCATCTTTATTTAATTTTTTAAATGCTTCTTTATCTCTTGTTACTTTATAACCATTTTCTTCCGCAAATTCAAATACACTCTTTTTTTTACTATCTACATTTTTTAATTCTTCTGTTCCGTAAGCCATACTCGTTACCATCTTTTCACCAAATGAATCACGAATTCCACCGCCACCAAAATAATTAAAATTACTATTTGCCATATCAAGTCCAATTTTATAATACATACTTCTAGTTGGTTGATGTGCATAAAATACTGCAGGAGTTGCATGATTTAGTGATACAGAAGTTACAATCCCGACTTTCATTCCCTTTTTATGTGCAATTTCTGCGACAGTTTCCATATCGAATTTTCTATTACCAGTCATACTTACCGTATTTATTGTAGTTTTTTTACCTGTTGCTAATGCCGTCCCTCCGGCTGCCGAACTTGTAATATATCTATCTTCTGCATAAGTTGTATAAATTCCTTGAACAGGAAAATTACTCATTGTTAATTTCTTTGAATAAATTGAATCTTTAAGTGACGAAAGATATACTTCTGCCGAATTTATTTGTGAAATCCCCATTCCATCTCCAATAAACATAAATATATACTTGGGTTTGGGTCCATCATATTTTCTTTCAAATTGGTTTGGATTTTTATCAGCATTACAAGCTTGTAAAATAAATATTGCAATCAATATTATAATCAATTTTGCTTTTTTCATCTTATATTTTCCCTTTTTTAAATCATTTTCAATATCAAATTTATTCGACGAGAATATATTGAAAATTAATGATATTTCAAATAACATAACATAATAATTTAAATTTCTTTTAAAATATTTTAAATATTGATATATTTGGCTTATGTTAATTGTAACTTGCGAATTAAAAAAAATAAATTCACACAACTCACAATTTTGAAAAAGGAAAATTATGAAAAATAAAAAAAAACACTCGACCTCGACCTCGACCTCGACCTTGACCTCGACCTTGACCTTGACCTTGACCTTAACCTTAATCTTCACTTCTATCTCACTTTTTGCAGATATTCCTGCAGGATATTATGATGGAACTGATGGATTAAGTGGCGAAACACTTAGAGAAAAATTAAGAAGTATTGTTACTTCTGGACATTCCACAAATGATTACGGCGATTTACCATCATATTATCAATCAACGGATAATTATACAAATGGAAAAGTTTGGGATATGTATTCTATGAAAAATGATGGAACTGCCGATTATTGGTTTAGTCATTTAACACATAAATGTGGAACTTATGGAGTCGAAGGAGATTGTTATAATAGAGAACATTCAGTTCCTCAAAGTTGGTTTGGAAGTGCTTCTCCAATGAAAGCCGATTTATTTATTGTTGTTCCAAGTGATGGAAAAGTAAATGGTTGGAGAAGTAATTATCCTTATGGTGAAACAGATTCTCCAAGTTTAACAACCTCAAATGGATCTAAAGTTGGTTCCTGTTCTTATAGTGGTTATGGCGGAACAATTTTTGAACCGATTGACAGATTTAAAGGCGATTTTGCAAGAATGTATTTCTATGTTGCAACAAGATATAAAAATCAAATAAGCAGTTGGGGTGGCGAATCTTTTAGTGGTAACGATTTATCAACTTGGACAAAAAATATGCTTTTAGAATGGGCAGAAAATGATCCAGTAAGTGATAAAGAACTTGATAGAAATGATAATGTTTATGATATTCAACATAATGCTAATCCATTTGTCGATCATCCAGAATTTGTCACATATATTTGGGGTGGCGCAACTCCTTCAGATTCTATCGCTCCCGTAATATCAAATATTCAAGTTTTAACAGATTCCACAACTGCAAATATTACTTGGAAAACCGATGAAAATGCGGACAGTAAAGTTTTTTACGGAACGAATATTTCTGCGATGTCAGATTCTGTAACTAAAACTTCTTTCGAAACAAATCACGATTTATCTATTACCGATTTATCATTTGAAACAAAATATTATTTTCAAGTAAATTCAACTGATGATGACAATAACGGACCAACTTTTTCAGCAATCGATTCATTTATTACATATGCAGATAGCTCTATAAGTTATTCTACAGAATATGAAAATAGTTTTGAAACTGATATAAGTGACTGGATTACATATTCTGTTGCAAGTGACAAAAATTGGAATAGACAAAACACTCACACCACTTATGAACCACAAACAACTTATGATGGCGAATATTATATGCTTATGAATAATTACAGTGCTGATGTCGCTTCAAATGATTGGTTAATTTCACCTGAAATTGATGCAGGAAACTATGATTCACTCTATTTTTCATTCTATTCTTGGACAAGATTTAACGATACCAATCCTGGACTTGAAGTCAAAATTTCTACAGATTATTCTGGAAGTGGAAATCCATCTTCTGCTGATTGGGAAACTATCTCAACAATTCTTTCTAGTGAAAATTCACAAATTTGGACATATTCAGAAAAAAATGACCTATCAGATTATAACTCCACTATATATATCGCATTCAATTACACTTCTACAGGAACAGGTTCCGGCACAACAACAGCTTGGGCAATCGATAATTATGAAGTATTTGGATATAGTAAACCAGTAAATATTAAGAAAGAATATATTGCAAAAAACTTCAAATTAAATTCACCATATCCAAATCCATTTAATCCAACATTTACAATTCCATTACAATTAAATGAAAATTCTTTCGTAAATATTGAATTAGTTAATATTCTCGGACAAAAAGTGAAAAATATAAGAAATACATCAATGAATGCTGGTGAATATAATTTACAAGTCAATTGTGAAAATCTTACATCTGGAATATATTTTGTAAAAGTTAGAATTGATAATGTAAATGAAATACAAAAAGTTGTTTTATTGAAATAG
>JAOZRH010000050.1:7925-12068 GCA_029931905.1 Fidelibacterota bacterium | reverse complement strand
AAATCAAAAACAATAAAAGAGATTCTTGATTATGCTGTTAAAACTGACAGTTCTAATGAAAGCACAAAATTTCTCTTCAGACAACATTTATTAACAATTGATCCTAATTTAAAGCACGTTAAATATTTAAACAAATACTATAATGAAATTGTAAATAATTGTATTAAAAAAATAAAAAAGTAACAAAAAACCCACAATTCAAATCATGGGTTTTTATTTTTCATTATTATTCCTGCTTTAAAAATTCTTTGCGTCTTAGCGTCTTGGCCTGTCCGACTATACAGGCGGGCGAGAGATTCTTCTTACAAATTCAAAGTAACATTTTCTTTTTCTAAAACATCTCGCAGATTTCCATTCACTTTTTTTAATCTATTCGTAGCATCTTCATAAGAGATGTCAAGTGAACCCATAACCAAAGCAGTTTTAACTTTTCCTTCAGCTTTTTTAAGTATTTCTAATGATTTGTCATATTCAAGATTTGTGCAATGTTTTACAATTCTAGCACCGCGATCCCAAAGTTTTTTGTTCAATGCCATTAAATCAACCATCAAGTTTCCATAAGTTTTATTTATGCGAATCATTGCGGTTGTTGAAATCATATTTATCACTAATTTTGTCGCAGTACCAGCTTTTAATCTCGTTGATCCTGTTACAATTTCTGGTCCGGCAACCACCTTAATTATTGTATCAATATAGTCTCTATCGGCAAATTCATTACAAACCAATAATCCTGTTGACGCACCAATTTCTTTTGCTTTTTCCAATGCACCCATTACATACGATGCCATTCCACTTGTAGTAATTCCAAGTACACAATCGTTTTCTGTAATTCCTTTTTCAACAATTATTTTTTTACCTTCTTCAGGATAATCTTCTGCACCTTCAACGGCATTTGTCAATGCTTTCATTCCACCAGCAATAATTCCTTGCACAAGTTTAGGAGATGCAGAAAAGGTTGGAGGGATTTCAGAAGCATCAAGCACTCCAAGTCGTCCACTTGTTCCGGCACCAACATAGTATAATGAACCGCCTTTATTAAATGATTTGATTACATTTTCTGTAAATTCTTCAATTTGTGGAATCGCCAATTCAACAGCATCGCAAATTTTTTTATCTTCCGCATTCATCACTTGTAGAATTTCATATGTATTCATTTTGTCGATAAATTTACTACTTTCGTTTTGTTGTTCGGTTGTGTGTTTACTTATTTTCATTTTTCCCTCTTTTTTTATATTATCAATGATTTTAATTTTTCTGAATTTATTGAAATTGGTTGAACAGATAATTCTTTTAAAAAGTTATTATCTTTTTCGATTATTAATTTAACACTTTCTTCATCTTTTCCTTTACTATATCTGGCAATAATTTGTGAAGCGAACGATAATTTTTCGTCATTATAATCGCCAATTCCAATTCCAATCGCACCAGCATAATCTTTTATTTCAAAATAATAGTTATCTTTTTTAAATTTTAATAATTTATAATATTCTTCTTCATCTCGACTAACAATTAATTTCGTTTTTTCATCTAAACGAAGTTGCCTTCCAATAGATAAAATTTCTACATCATTTTTTGTTAAATTTTCTTTACCGATATGTTGAAAAACATCTTTCATTTTTTTTGCATAATATGGATCTATTAAATAGCAATTTGTTCCACCTGCATCGGCAATATTTTCAATTCCTAACTCTTTTGCTAACTCTAATTGTGGAGTTCTGTTTCTGCCTTGAAAATCTTTAAGTAAACTTCTGTCAACTTTTCCTTCGTTTTCTGCATCAGTTGGTTTTAATAATTGAGCCGAAAGAGGTCGTAATAATTTACCAATTAAGCCACTTTGTTTTTCAACAATATTTAGGCTTGGCATCATTTGACTCATTGGGCGTTGTCCTAAAACTTCTCCAGTGAACACAAAATCCGCATTCATTTTTTTCATAATTCTTTTTCCAACTTCAAACATAAATGCATGGCAATCAATACATGGGTTTACATTTTTTCCATATCCGTGTTTTGGATATAATAAAATGTCCCAATATTCGTCTGAAATATCTACAGGTAAATATTGAAAATTTAGTTTTTGAGATACTTTGTATGCAGAAAAGTTTTTATAATTATCTAAATTTACATTGGAAAAACCGTTAATAATTTGTAATCCAATTACTTCAATATTTTGCTTTTGCAATAATGCTACTGCTAAAACAGAATCTAAACCACCGGATATTAAACCAATTGCTTTTGTTGTCATTTATTTTCCGTATTTATACTTATACATTGGTTTTGGTTTATGAAGTAAGATTGGGTTGTCTAAAAGTGTATAACTAAATCCTATTCTAACATCTATCCATTCTTGAGTATCTGGTTCTGATGTAATTATTTCTGTTACTTTAAGTTTAGTTAATAGTGTTAATTCTTTGTTGATTTTATATTCTATACCAACGCCAGGTGCAAATCCAATTCCTGTTTTGTCAAATGTTTGATTATTACAGGATTGAATATGTAACCCTAAATCAATTTCGGGTATAATTTTAAATTTTTCTGTTTTATAGCTTAAATTTTCAAATCCAACATTCGCTAATATCGGTATGTCAATTAAAGTATTATAATCTGATTGAATACTGTAAAATCCGACCTCTAATCCAACATTAAGATAAAAATCTCTTATTTTAATTACATTGGGAATATTAGCACTTGCTATAAATGAAAAGCCACTGTTAAATAATGATTGCACATTTTGTCCACCGGGAAATACCATTCCTGGAGTGAGTTTTATTATGGGGTATTCGGTAATTCCTTCAAATTCATCTTGTGAAAATGCCACATTTATGAATGTTTGTTGAATGATAATTATTATCAGTAATGTTTTTAGTATATTTTTTATTTTATTCTTTTTCATATTCTTTTTTATGCTCTTTTTTTATTTTATGTTATCCGTAATTATAATAATAATTTCTATTAAAATCAAAATTATTCATAAAAAAGATAATTATTTCTTAAATCTATAAATTCCTTTAATTCTTTTTTGTAAGAATCAATTATTTCGTAAGCAGATTTGTTATTGTTATATAATTTATTGAACGAATCATCACCCCAAAGTTTATTCATCCAAACTTCTCTACTAATTTTAAAATCGGTCGGATAAAAATCTCGTAATGTAATAATTAAATGAACTCCAAACTCTACAGATTTAAATTTTGCAGGATCGGTTACATTTATTGAAATACCATTAACTTTTTGATTTTCAAATTTTGGATCAACAGCATAACCTGGCATATCTTTTGGTACAAATGAAATTGTAGATAGTTTTACTCCTTGAAGATTTAGTTTGTTTAATTTGTCAACAATAATTTCGTTATCAATAAACGGAGCACCAATCCATTCAAATGGATGTTTTGTCCCACGACCTTCCGAAAAATTTGTAGCTTCCAATAGACACATTCCGGGATATACAATCGCTTCATTAAAATTTCTCATATTTGGTGATGGATCAACCCAATTAATATTTGTTTGTGGAGAAAATATTTTGTGATTCCAATTTTCTAATTTTATTATTTTTAAATCCAAGTTTTCTGCGGAATCTATCCATTTTTCTCCCTTTATCATATTCGCTAATTCTCCAACTGTCATGCCGTGGCGAATTGCAATTGGATATTTTCCAACAAAAGAACTGTGTTTCATATCTAAAATATTACCTTCGACTATTCCACCAATTGGATTTGGTCTGTCAAGAATTATTACTGGAATGTTGTTTTTTGCACCTGCTTCCATAATATTTCCCATTGTGGAAATATAGGTGTAAAATCGTGAGCCAATATCTTGAATATCAAATATTAAAATATCTACATTTTCCAACATTTCTGAGGTTGGTTTTCTGTGTTTCCCATAAATACTGTAAATTGGAGCATTAGTTTTTGGGTCAATATTATTTGCAACATGTTTGCCAGCTTCTGCTTGACCTCGAAATCCATGTTCGGGAGCAAAAATTGCCACAACTTCCGTATTTGGGAGATTGTTGATAATATCTACAATGTGATTTCCGTTTTTATCAACACTTGTATGATTTGCAACAATTCCCACTTTTTTATTTTTTAAAATATCAAAATCTTTTTCAACAAGTATATCTAAACCGATTTTCGTTTCTATTTTGTC
>JAOZRH010000050.1:4283-7825 GCA_029931905.1 Fidelibacterota bacterium | reverse complement strand
TTGAATTACAATTTGTTAACGATACAATAAAAATTGTAAAAATTATTAGTTTGAAATATTTTTTCATAAAATGCTCCTTTGTTTAAGTAATAATATAAGTAATAAAAAAAAGAAAGTAATGGTTTTTAATTTAAAAAATTATTTCGTAAAATACAGGTTCGGAAAATGTGTGTAATATTAAAATTGAGAGAAAAGAAAAAATGATATCAGATAGCAATTGGAATGAATTAAAAGAGCGATTAAAATTTGCAAGACGGATAATGATAACTACACATATTCACCCAGATGGTGATGCCATTGGAAGCGAATTAGCAATGTATTATTATTTGCAATATTTGGAAAAAGATGTGGAAATTTTAAATATTTCATCAACTCCGGACATTTATAAATTTTTGGACAAAGAAAATGTAATTAATATTTATTCAGATGATGATTTTTTAAAAGAAAGCGACTTAATAATTGCTTTAGATGTGAGCAAATATGAAAGAATTGAAAAAATAGCAAAAGATGCAAAAAAAAATAATATTAAACTTATTACGATTGATCATCATCCAAAACATACGGAAAATCTTTTTATTCAAGAAATAATCGATACATCTGCAAGTTCGGCAGGATATTTGGTTTATCAATTTATTAAGAAGTTTAACCCCGAATTTATTGACAAAAAAATTGGATTGTTTTTATACTGTGCGGTTGCTACTGACACTGGATATTTTCACTACAACAATGCAAATCCAGAAAGTTATCAGATGGCATGTGATTTAGTAAATGTCGGTGTTAAACCAACTGAAGTGTATGAGAAATTATATGAGCAGAACAGCATTAATCAGATGAAAATGTTAGGACATGTTTTACAGAATTTACACACAAAATATGATAATAAATTAATTTGGACTGTTATTACGCAAGAATTATTAAAAAAATATAATCTTTCTATTGAAGAATCGGAAAATTTTAGTGATATTATTAGGTCTATTAAAAATGTGAAAGTATGTGTTATTTTTAAGGAAACAAAGAATGGCATAATTAGTGTTAATTTACGATCAAAGGATAATGTAAAAGTGAATGGTATTGCTCATAGATTTGGTGGTGGCGGTCATCCCTATGCAAGTGGAATAAAACTTGCTAAACCAATTGAAAAAGTGATTCCTTTAGTTGTTGAGGCTGTTGGAGAATTATTAAAAAAATGAACAAATTTGTGTTAGATATTGCTAAAGATTGTGGTTTTTGTTCTGGTGTAATTTTTGCAATTAAAAAAGCAAAAGAATCAGCAAACAAATATGGAAAAGTAGCAATGTTGAAAAATATTGTTCATAATGAAATAGTTGTTAAAGAATTATCAAATATTGGAATTGTTGTAGTAAATTCTATAGACGATATTGGTGAAATGCCATTATTATTACAAGCGCATGGAACAGAAAAAAACATATTGGACGAACTGAAAAAACGAAATATAAAAACAATTGACGCAACCTGTCCATTAGTAAAACATATTCATAGGGTTGCAAAAGAATTGGAAAATGAAGAGAGAAAAATAGTTGTTATTGGCGATCACGGGCATGACGAAGTAAATGGAATAGTTTCACAAGTACAAAATGGTATCGTTGTGAATTCAGTTGCTGAAGCCGAGCAAATTTCCGATTATTCAAAATTTGGAATTGTATCTCAAAGCACACAAATGTTATCAAATTATGAAAATATTGTGAATACAATTTCAAAAAAAAGTGATAATGTAAAAGCGATAAACACAATTTGTAATCCGAGCAGAAATAATCAAAATGAAGCAAAACGGTTAGCAAAAGAAAACGAAATTGTGCTTATTATTGGTAGTTTTACTTCTGCAAATACGAAAAGATTATTGGAGATTTCAAAAGCAATAAATAAAAAAAGTTATCAAATTCAATCGTGGGAAGATGTAGATTTGAAGTGGTTGAATGGAATTAAAAAAATTGGAATTACAGCGGGTGCAAGTACACCTGAAGAGTTAATTTCTGAAGTTAAAAACAAGTTAGAAAAATATAATTGAGAGGTTAATATGAACGAGAAAGATTTTAAGGTAAAGGTTGGTTTAGCAGAAATGTTAAAGGGCGGAGTCATAATGGATGTGACAAATGTAGAACAGGCAAAAATTGCTGAAGATGCGGGTGCAGCAGCAGTTATGGCATTAGAAAGAATCCCATCTGATATTAGAGAATTTGGTGGAATTGCAAGAATGAGTGATCCTGAAATGATTATGAGAATAAAAGAGGCAGTTTCAATTCCCGTAATGGCAAAATGTAGAATTGGACACTTTGCAGAAGCGCAAATCTTAGAAGAAATCGGAATTGATTTTATTGATGAATCTGAAGTTTTAACACCTGCTGATGAAGAAAATCATATTTGGAAACATGATTTTAAAGCTCCATTTGTTTGTGGTTGTCGTGATATTGGTGAAGCACTTCGTAGAATTGGTGAAGGCGCTGCAATGATGAGAACAAAAGGCGAAGCCGGAACAGGCGATATTGTTGAAGCTGTGAATCATATGAGAACTGTAAATCGTGGAATCAGAAGAATTCAAATGATGAATGTTGACGAATTAATGGCAGAAGCAAAAAGATTAGGTGCTCCAATTTCTGTTTTAAAAGAGGTGGCTGAAAAGGGAAAATTACCAGTGCCAAATTTTGCAGCTGGTGGAATTGCAACTCCTGCAGATGCTTCATTGATGATGCAACTTGGTGCAGAAAGTGTTTTTGTTGGTTCTGGAATTTTTAAATCAGATGATCCAAAAGAAAGGGCAGAAGCAATTGTAAAAGCTGTTACATATTATAACGATCCAAAAGTATTGTTAGAAGTTTCAACAGGTTTGAAAGAAGCAATGGTGGGAATGTCTGCAAAGCAATTATCTGAAGATGAAAAATTAGCAAAAAGAGGTTGGTAGTTGATATCAATTGGAATTCTTGGAATTCAAGGGGCATATTTTAAACATCAGGAAGTTCTCAATTCGCTTTCTGTAAAAAATGTTATTGTAAAATATTCCGAACAATTGAATGATATAGATGGATTAATTATACCGGGTGGTGAAACTACGGCATTCGCTAAACAATTGAATGATAAAATTACATTTGCAAATTTAAAATTGTTTGCAAAAAATAAACCAACATTTGGAACTTGTGCTGGAATAATTACACAAGGCAATGGTGCAAACGATAAAAGAGTTTTACAATTAAATGTTTTAGATGCAACAATTGAACGAAATGCTTATGGTTCGCAAATTGAATCATTTATTGCAGATGTTGATTTAAAATTTGATAATTCTAAAAAGCCATTTCAAGCGATTTTTATTCGTGCTCCAAAAATTATTGAAGTTGGAAAGGGAATAAATATTTTAGCAACATTAAATAATGAACCTGTTTTAATTGAAAATAAATTACATTTGGGAACAACCTTTCATCCAGAATTAACCAATGATTATCGTATTCATAAATATTTTATTGATAAAGTGAATAGCAGAGTGAAATAGGGGAAATGTGAGAAGTGAAATAGGGGAAATGTGAGAAGTGAAA
>JAOZRH010000050.1:0-4183 GCA_029931905.1 Fidelibacterota bacterium | reverse complement strand
AGAGTGAAATAGGGGAAATGTGAGAAGTGAAATAGGGGAAATGTGAGAAGTGAAAAGTGAAATTATATTTTGGTGCTTAAATAATAGCCACTAAGAGCATTTTATTATTAAATTAACTATTTTTTTCAAATATTTTTTTTAACATTTCACTATAAAATTTATGTTCAACTTTTAGTCCGCGTTTTTTAATTTCTGACAGTGTTTTGGCATCGGTTAAATCTACTTTACATTTACCGATTACTTCGCCTGTATCAACTCCTGTATCAACAAAGTGAACTGTGATTTTAGTTTCTATAAGTTTATTTTCAAAAGCCCATTCATAAGCACCGAGCCCCTGAAATTTATTAGTGTCTGCTGGATGAATATTTATTATTTTATTTTTATATTCATTTATAAATTCGGATGACAAAATTCTCATAAATCCTGCAAGAATAATATAATCTAAATCATATTTTTTTAAATAATTTATTAATTCAATATCAAATTCTTTTCGTTTTTTACCTTTGGAAATTATGTAACTTGTTTCAATTCCATAAGATTTAGCAATTTTCAATCCTTCGGCTTTTTTTTTATTTGATAAAACTAAAACGACTTCACAGAGATTTTTTAAGTTTCCATTTTTACAATTTTTAACAATTGCTTCCATATTGCTTCCGTGTCCAGAGATTAATATTGCTATTTTTTTTATCATTATAAATTCCCTTTGTAAAAAATTTTATCATTCAAATGTACAAATATTTTATTTAATTTTAAATTACTTTTTTCTTTTTAGTTATCAATCGATATAAATATTATTTTCCTGTTCAAGAAGATAAACAATATCAAAAATGAGCATATCACAATTCAACAAAAAAGATTTGATATTAATTTAAAGAATATTATATTATCAAATAAATAAACAAGGGAGATATTATGGCGTCAACATCAGATTTTAGAACGGGAATGGTAATAATTTACAATGATGAGTTATATAAAATAGTTGAATATCAACATGCGAAAGTTGGACGAGGTGGAGCTTTAGTTAAAACAAAACTTAAAAGTATTGCTACAGGAAAAGTTGTCACAAATACATTTCGTGGTGGTGAAAAAGTAGTAGAAGCAAGAATAGAAGCAAAAGAAATGGAATATTTATATTCAGACGGATTAAATTACTATTTTATGGACAATGAGACTTATGAACAAATACCTATTAGCGATAATATTATTGGTGATAATATGAATTTTATAAAAGAAAACCAAATTGTAAAAGTTTTAACATATAAAGATGATCCAGTTGATATGGAATTGCCAACTTCGGTGGTTTTAAAAATCAAAGAATCTGACCCAGGTGTGAAGGGCGATACTGCAACTTCTGTTACAAAACCAGCAACACTTGAGACAGGATTAGTTGTTGATGTGCCAATATTCGTAAATGTTGATGATGAAATAAAAGTTGATACAAGAGATGGTAAATATATTTCAAGAGCATAGGATAATATTATGAAAATATCAATTGTTGGTGGTGGTTCTTGGGGAACTACAATGGCTTTACATTTATTCGCATTGAATAATGTGGTAACCGTGTGGGAATATGATAAAGATAGAGTTAAAGAGATTCAGAAAAATCATATTAATGAATTACTCCCAGTTAAAAGAATTCCTGAAGAAATGAAGTTTACAAATAAACTTGCAGATATTATGGATTCTCCGGAAATGATTGTTTTTGCAATTCCATCACAATCTATGAGAGATGTTTGTAAAAAGATTAATAAATACAAAATTTCATCAAATCCAATAATTGTAAATTTATCAAAAGGTTTGGAAGCAAAAACTCACAAGCGATTGAGTGAAGTGATTGCTGAAACGATTACATTTCCGTATCAAGGGATAGTAGCATTATCAGGTCCAAGCCATGCTGAGGAAGTTTGTATAAATTTACCAACTTTATTGGTATCTGCATCAGAAAATGTAAAAGTTGCAAAAAAAGTGCAATCAATTTTTATGACGGAACGATTAAGGGTATATTTTTCGAAAGATATTGTTGGTGTTGAACTTGGTGGAGCATTAAAAAATGTTATCGCAATAGCTGCTGGAATTTGTAAAGGGGTTGGTTTTGGTGACAATGCAATTGCGGCTTTAATTATTAGAGGTGCGGCCGAAATAATGAGAATTGCAGAAAAAATGGGTGCGGATCCAATAACAATTTCAGGACTTAGTGGGATTGGCGATTTAATTGTAACCGCTACGAGTCATCATAGTAGAAATCAATATGTTGGAATTCAAATTGGAGAAGGGAAAATACTTAAAGAAGTATTGGCAAATATGAAAATGGTAGCAGAAGGCGTTGCAACTGCAAAATCTGCTCATCAATTATCTGTTGATAATAATATTGAAATGCCAATAATTAATTCAATGTATCGCGTATTATTTGAA
Organism: Fidelibacterota bacterium; assembly: GCA_029931905.1. GTDB lineage: Bacteria > Fidelibacterota > Fidelibacteria > Fidelibacterales > Fidelibacteraceae > TCS52. Next base: position 1,771 of record JAOZRH010000050.1, on the reverse strand, counting down.
GATGAAGATCCATTAGAAACAGTGGATTTGTTAATGACAAGAGATTCAAGAGAAGAATAATTTTTATTAATAGTAGGAGAATATATAATGGGTTTTAATTTAAAAAATAGAAGTTTTTTAACATTATTGGATTATACAACTGAAGAAATTAATTTTTTAATTAATATGTCGGCTAAACTTAAGGCAGATAAATATGCCGGAATATTTAGCAAAAATTTATTGAATAAAAACATTGCATTGATATTTGAGAAACCATCTACTCGTACAAGATGTGCCTTTGTTGTTGCATCTTATGATGAAGGGGCTCATCCTGAATATCTTGGTAAAGGTGATATTCAACTTGGAAAAAAAGAGACAGTTGCTGATACAGCGAGAGTTCTTGGACGAATGTTTGACGGAATTCAATTTCGTGGATTTTCACATAATACTGTTGTTGAATTAGCAAAATATTCTGGTGTACCAGTATGGAATGGATTGACAGACAAATATCATCCAACTCAAGTTCTTGCCGATTTACTAACCGTCAAAGAAAATTTTGGCAAGTTGAAAGGAATTAAATTTTGTTATACTGGTGATGGAAGAAATAATATGGCTAATTCATTGATGATTGGTTGTGCAAAAATGGGAATGGATTTCAGAATTCTTGCACCAAAAGAGCTATTTCCACAACAGGAATTAGTAAATCAATGTAAAAAAATTGCAAAAGAAAATGGTGGAAAAATCACATTGTCTTCAGATGTTAACTCAGCGGTGAAAGATGCTGATGTTATCTATACAGATGTTTGGGTTTCGATGGGCGAAGAGGCGGAATACGAAAAAAGAATTAATTTATTAAAACCATATCAAGTAAATTCTGAAATGATGAAAGCTAGCGGAAAGGATTCAACAATTTTTCTGCATTGTTTACCAGCATTTCATAATCGCGATACAATTGTTAGCGAAGAGATGTTTCAAAAATACAATTTAGATGCGATGGAAGTTACGGAAGAAGTTTTTGAATCTTCACAAAGTAAGGTTTGGGACGAAGCTGAAAATCGTGTTCATACAATCAAGGCTGTAATGGTTACGACTTTGGGATAATATTATTTATTGATTAAGATTTGAATATTCAATGATGAACACGGAAGTGAAAATGTTGAAGTGAAGAAACAAAATGTGAGTGAAAATAGATTTGTTATAAAATATTGACGAAGAATGGAAGACTTGAAATTTGAAGATTATTTGTTTTTATAGAATATCCAATGATGAACATGGAAATATGAATTATGAAGTTGAAAGTATAACACTTGAGAATTGGATATTCCGTGTTGCCTGCCCGACTATACAGGCGGGGAAATTCGTTATTGATTAGGATTTGAATATCCAATAATGAACATGGAAATATGAATTATGAAGTAAAGATTGGGAATAATAAATGAAAAATAAATTTGATTTACAAGATAGATTAATTGATTTTGCAGTTCGAATTATTAAACTTTCAGAACAATTACCAAAATCAAAAACAAGCAAACATATATCAAATCAAATAATAAGAAGTGGGACATCTCCTGCAGCAAATTATGCAGAAGCACAAAGCGCTGAATCTAAAAAAGATTTTGTTCACAAGTTAAAAATTTCATTAAAGGAATTGCGTGAAACAGATGTATGGATAAAAATAATTATAAAATCAAATTTAATTAAATTATCGTTATTAGAAGATTTGGTAAAAGAAAATAATGAATTGATTTCTATTTTATTTAAGAGTATTGATACAGCCAAAAAGAATATTAAC
>JAOZRH010000217.1 GCA_029931905.1 Fidelibacterota bacterium | reverse complement strand
CATCTCCAATATATCCGTTTGTATCGTATATCCAAGAACCACGAGGTCCTCCACTTGCAGGTTGGCCAATTACACCCCAATTCCCAAATACACTACGAACCAGATTAGCATTATGAACTGATGAACGGCGATATTCTCTACCACTTGGTTGTTCACTTGTTTGAGCGAATACTAAGGTTGTAAAAAATATTAATAGTAAAAGTATAATTTTTTTCATTGAAATATCCTTACGAGTAATTTATTTATTTTTTCATTTTATGTTTTATCGACTTTAACTCCGTTTTCGCTTCGCTCAGACAAAGTCAAATTCAAAATATTTTTTCTCTTTTCAATCATATTAAATCAAATCCTTATTATTCTTTGCGTCTTTGCGTGCGATATTCATACTAAAATCCAATTCTTATTCCTAATTCAATTCTTCTTGGTTCAGAATATTGCGTTGAATTTGTGTAATATTCATTTATTGAATTTACTGGCGTTGGAACATTAAGTGCCTCTACTCGTTCTTGATCTGTTGTAAATCCTGCTCTACCTGTATCATCATAAACACCAGTTTCATTCATATTATCAAAAAGATTATTAATTCTTAAAAATAATTCAGTATCAAAATTCAATAGTTTTGTTTTATAATATCCTCTTACATCAGTATTAAATGTTGATGGTTTTGATTGAGAATTAGTAGATAATGATGTGATATCAACATTTCGACGAGGAGAGTAGGGAAGTCCACTACCAAATCTTGAGATTAAATTGAATCCATAATTTTTCGAATTAAATCCAGTAATAAAATTTATTGTATGTCTTTGATCCCAATCTAATGGGTTTAAAAATATTTCAGGTTGTGAACCACCTGCAACTGCATTCATATATGCTGATGGATCTGATGCCGTACCTTTAGCAATTTGAAATGTATAATCAATATTTACATAAAAACCTGATGAGCTTTTTTGATTTAAAGATAAGGTAACTCCTTTTATTACGCCAAAATCACTATTTACATATTTTGTATAATTTGCTGAACCACCGAAAATATTAATAGTTTCGGCACGAGTTCCAGTTAAATCTCTAACATCTTTTAAGAAAATTGTAATATCTATCGCAAAATTATCAGTTAATTGTTGTTGAACTCCTATTTCCCCAACAATTGTTTTTTCTGGATCTAAGTCAGCATTTCCTATCAGCCCAATATTTCCAGTTCCCGAACCGAGATCAAATTCTGGATTGTTATATAAGTAATAATAATTTGGAAATTGGAAAAAATGTCCATAAGAAAAGTGAAAAACACCTTTATCACTTATCGGAAAAGAAATTCCAATTCTCGGGCTAAAATTTTGTTTTGTAGAAGCATTTTTATACCAATATTCTTGTCGTTCGGCGAGAGTTACATCAGCTTCTCCATTGTCTTGGATACCATTATTATTTTCATCATGATATCTATTTTGTGGTTTCATTGGTTGATAAATTTGAGGATCAGATGGGTCTGCAAGAATTACGGAATTAGGGTCGAAATAATCAAATCTTATTCCTAAATTTACTATTAATTCGTCATATTCCATTTTATCTTGTATGTAACATGAAAATTCAACGGGATTATGTTGATAAGATGAACTATAGATTGTACTATCGTCAAATATTTGTGGATGTATATACGGTGAAAATGTAGAATCGTTCGCACTTAATGTACTAACATCTATAGCATTTTCTCCATCTGCTGGTCGAATAGAAAAGCTTTTCCAATCTATATCATTATATTTGTATTGAACTCCAGTTTTTATTTGATGTTGTTTGTTTATTTGTGATGTTAAACTAAATTTCCCTAAGAATGATTTACTTATTCTTTTTTCTTGATTATTATCGGTTCCTCCAACATTAAATTGGTATGCTTGACCAATATTATAATCAGGATGTATATATATTGTGCTATCATCATAAGAAATTGCATCTGACAATTGTCCTTCATATGTTCTGTTATTATAAGAGTATGCCAAATTGTAAAATGTAGTTTGAGAAAGTTGGTGTTGTAATTTTAATAATTGAGTAATTCCTGTAATATTTTTATTTTGAATTCCGTTTGGGCTATATTTATTTGATCTACTATAATCTTGATAATCTTTATTATCGTAAAATAAGTTATAGTTTAAATTCATTTTTGGTGTAAGTTGAAATATTAATTGTCCTTGTAAGTAATTTTTTTTATTCCAATTCATATCAACCCATTCTTTATTGCCCATTGTAGTAGAATCATATAGTGTATATTGTCCAGCATTTTCATTATAATATAATATTGAATTCGGTTCATAGCGATTTTGTCCTTGTAACCATCCTGCAAAATAAACTTGTCGTGCATTTAGATAATAATAGAGCCTATCTTTAATAAATGCCCCATGTAAACTTGTTTCAAAATTATAAGTAGATGTTGGATTAAAATCATTAATATTATCAAAAACATTATCGTGAGTACTTAAATTATCTCCAATATAACTTTCAAATGTTCCTCCAAAATCATTACTACCTCTTTTCGTAGTAATGTTTACAACTCCAGACATTACATTCCCATATTCAGCATTAAAAGCACCAGAAATTAATTGTAATTCTTGAACCATATTTTTACTTACAGAGACAGTAGCTCCTCTATCATAAGAATCTGTAATTGGAATTCCATCGACTAAATATGCAATTTCGCCTTTTCTTCCGCCTCGTAAACTTCCATCAACATATCCTGCTTGCATCTCTAATGCTTGACTAATTTCAGTGATTGGTAAACTTGCCATTTCTTCAGCACCAACAACTGCAGTAGTAGATGTAAGATCTTTACGAATCATAGGTTTAGTTGCTACAACTGTAATCATTTCTCCTTCAACAGCTTGTATTTCCATCGATTTATCTAATTGTGTTGTAAAATCAATAGATACATTTACACCCTTTATTAATATTTTTTTGTATCCAATCATCGAAAACATAACATCATATTTACCCGGAGGGATATTTAATATTACAAAACTTCCATCACCAGAAGAAGCTGCGCCAAAAGAAGTTCCACTTATTATAATATTACAACCTATTAGTGGTTCTCCACTATATGCATCTACAACAATACCTCTAATTTTACCCGTTGTTCCAGCGAATAAAAATGAAATACTGAAAAGAATTACAAAAATACCAATAAAAATAAAGCGAATAATTTTATGTTTGTTCATTTTATACCTTTTTCAATTG
>JAOZRH010000216.1 GCA_029931905.1 Fidelibacterota bacterium | reverse complement strand
CCATTTTACCCGTTCTTTACAATCTCAATTTTTTCATCTTGATATATTTTGTTATTAATTTTTAACACTAAATTCATAATTTACAATTTATAATTCTTAATTAATTTATTCTACTTTTTCAATCACAAAATCGTCAAATAATTTTTTTTGAATGATTCTTATTTCTTGATTTTTTATCATTTCAAGAATAGTTACGAATGTTACAACCAATACTATTCTGCTTTTAATTGTTTTTATAATAGTTGAAAAATTCACTTTTCTTTTTTTGATGAAAAATGAATATAAATATTGTGTCTGCTCTTCGATACTAACATTTTCAAAATAGACTCCGTGTGGAGTAGGTTCATCAGGTATCTTATCTAATACATTTTTGAAGGCAGTTAAAATATCAAATAGTGAGATTTTATGTAAAACATCATCAGCTTTAACACTTTTATCAATATAAGAAAGATTTGGGTTTCTATGGAAATATGCGATATTTTCTGCTTCCAATTTCTGCATTTCTTTGCCCATTTCTTTATATTGTTGATATTCTAATAATCGTTGAATAAGTTCATTTCTTGGATCTTCAATATCATCATCATCATCGGCTTCTGCAAATCTTGGCAATAACATTTTGGCTTTAATACTCATCAAATTACTTGCCATTGCAACAAATTCACCAGCAACTTGTAAGTTTAGGGTGTGCATTACATTCAAATATTCTAAATATTCTTTTGTGATTTTTGCTATTGGAATATCATAAATATTTAATTCATCTCTTTTTATAAAATATAATAATAAATCTAATGGCCCTTCAAAAGTATCTAAATTTATTTGGTATTTTCTTTCCATATTATACTATTTTTTTAATATCTTCGTCATTTATAAGTTCATTAATTACACTTTCTAACTTTTCTGGCTTACTTCCACCTGCAATTGCCATATGCGGTCTTCCGCCACCGCCACCACCTAATTTTTTACCAATTTTGCCAACAATTTTTCCAGCATTAATTCCATTTTTTACTAAATCATCTGTTACAACACATATAACGACTGGACTAGAATCAAGAATGGTCCCAAAAATTGCTACTGAATGTTTCAACTTTTCACGAACTTTGTCGCCAATATTTTTTAATTCGTCAGTGGAATTTACTTCAATAATATTCAAATATAAATCGTGTTCATTTACTTTTATTGGTGGCTTTAAAAATTCATCAATGGAATATCCAATAAGTTTTTTTCTCAACTTGTCAATTGTTTTCTTGAGTGTTGTTCTATGATTTAATACAAATTCTACTCGTTTGGATATTTCTTTAATTGGTTCTCCAACTAATGCACTTATTTTATTAACAATCTTATTATTATTTAATAATTGATTGATTGCTTTTTCGCCAGTAATTGCTTCAATTCTTCTAATTCCTGATGCGACTCCAGATTCATTTGTAATAAGAAATACCGCAATTTGACTTGTGTTTCCAATATGTGTTCCGCCACATAATTCGTAAGAGAAATCTCCTACTTTTACTGTTCTAACCTTTTCAGAATATTTTTCTCCGAACAATGCCATTGCGCCATTGGTTACCGCTTTTGAATAATTTTCAATTGAAGTAGAAACAGGTATATTTTGAACAATCTTTTGATTTACTAATTTTACAATATTTTCTAAATCTTTATCATTAATTTTTTCATAATGAGTGAAATCAAATCGTAAATATTCGCTAGAAACATAACTTCCAGATTGATGAACATGATCACCGAGAACCTCTCGTAATGAAGCCTGTAAAAGGTGAGTAGCAGTATGATTCCTTGCAATATTAATACGATTTTCTCTATCAACAATTAATTTTACTGGATTAATTTTACCAGATACTTTTAGTTCTTTTTCGATTTTATGGAGAATTTCTTTTCCTTTTCGCTGTGTATCAATAATTTTGTATTTTTGCCCAACAATAATTACTTCACCAATATCACCAACTTGCCCACCAGATTCTGGATAGAATGGTGTTTTGTCAAAAATTAAATAATACGAATCATCAAGTTTTACCTGTTTTAGTAAATTTGAAGTTGAAGCACTGTAGGTATAACCAATAAATTTTGAATTTGTTTTAGTTTTTATATTTGTATTTACAGTAACTTTAATATTTAATTTCATTTTATTTGAACCAAATTGAGCACTTGAACGAGCCATCTCTTTTTGTTTTTTCATCAAAGTATCAAATGAATTTAAATCGATATTTAAATGTTTTTCTTCTGCTAACATATTAGTTAAATCAACAGGAAAGCCAAAAGTATCATAAAGTTTAAATACATCAGATCCTTGAATAATTTTACTGTTATTTTTTTTAACTTTATTTGCAATATCTTCAAAAATTTCTAAACCTTTATCCAAAGTTAAACCAAATGATTTTTCTTCGTTATAAATTACCTTTTTTATATATTCTTGTCTATTTATTATTTCTGGAAAAGTTTCGCCCATAACTTCAATTAAAGTTGGGACTAATTTATAAATAAATGGTTCGTGTAAATTTAATTTTCTTCCAAAACGAGAAGCTCTTCTTAATACTCGTCGTAAAACATAACCTCTTCCTTCATTACTTGGGAATGCTCCATCTCCAATTGAAAAAGCCAACATTCGCAAATGATCTGCAACTACTCTATGTGAAATTCCTTTTTCATTTGGATTATATTTTACATTTGAAATTTTAGAAATTTCATCTAAAATTGGTATAAATAAATCTGTTTCATAATTACTATTTTTTTTGTTCAAAGTAGCGGATAATCGTTCTAAACCAGCTCCCGTATCTACATGTTTTTTTGGTAATGGATTTAATTTGTTATTTTCATCACGATAATATTGCATAAAAACTAAATTCCACAATTCAATATAATTTGGATCATTTGCATTTACTTTTGCAGGATTTTGATTTTTTACATCATCGCCACGATAATAATGAATTTCTGAACATGGACCGCATGGACCAACTGCACCCATATCCCAAAAATTATCTTTATTTCCGAATCGTAAAATTCTATCTTTTGGTAGTCCTGATATTTTTTTCCATAAATCGAATGCTTCATCATCATCTTTATATACCGTTGCATAAAGTCGGTTTTTATCAATTCCATAGATTTCTGTTAATAATTTCCAAGCCCATTCAATTGCTTCCGGTTTGTAATAGTCTCCAAAACTCCAATTTCCGAGCATTTCAAAAAAGGTGTGATGATAACTATCTTTTCCAACTTCTTCC
>JAOZRH010000215.1 GCA_029931905.1 Fidelibacterota bacterium | reverse complement strand
CTGATGGTTTTACTGCTACCGGCGCGAAGGCAAAATATGGTGTTGTTGCCGTTGATCCTGCTGTAATACCATTGGGAACCAGGCTCTTTGTTGAAGGTTACGGATATGCTATTGCATGTGATGTCGGTGGAGCAATCAAGGGATTACGAATCGACTTGTTTTACGAATCCAGAAAAGAAGCTTTGAAATTGCTATTAGCCGAAGATAAGATAGTGCTTATGGCAACTCATGATCCAATTTTAGCTCTGATGGGAGATAAAAGAATTGTAATTAAAAATGGTGGAATTCATAAAGTAATAAAAACTACCGACAAAGAAAGAACAATTCTCTCCACATTGGAAGAGATGGATAAAACACTACTCGCCTATCGTACAAAGTTGCGTAATGGTGAGATAATAGAGAAAATCGAAGAATAAGATCGAGGAACAAGATCAAGGTCAAGGTCAAGATTGAGGTTAAAAATGATACTTTGAGAATTTGAGAATAAAAAAATATAAGTGATGAAGTGAATTGGAAAAAATAAATAAAAAATTAAATAAAATAATTAAGACATTAAGACCTTGATCTTGACCTTGACCTTAATCTTAATTTAAAAAGGAGAATATTATGCACGATGGATGTAGTGGAAGTTTTGAAAACGGTAAACAAACTGTAGATAAAGTAAGGCAAATGGGATTTGCAGAACAACCAATGCCAATGCCTTTAGAAATCAAGTGTGAATGCGGAGAAACTTTTGAAATGGAATATTTTGAAGATAAATGTCCAAAATGTGAAATGGTTTTTGGTGTTGTACCATGCCATGCTTTTGACCCTGCAAATGTAAAACCTGCAGGAATTAATTATTAACATAAAATAAATAGAAGGAGAATAAAATGGTAATATTAGGTAAAACAAAAATTAAAGATGCTTTAGATAAACATCCAGAGTTGAAAGAAGTATTAATAGGATACTCAGCAAAATTTAAAAAATTGAACAATAAATTAATTTTTAATACTATTGCAAAATGGGCTACTTTTAATGATGTAGCAAAAGTGGGAAATATATCGATTTGTGATTTATTACATACGGTAAATAATACAATTGGAGAAGGCAACAATCTCGCAAGTAATTTCCCTGATTGTGTAAAAGAGATGAATATTCAAACAAAAAATGATAACCCTGATTGGTATAATGATGTAAAGCAATTTATTCATTTCGATGTTAGAAATATTGACGGTTATTTTTTCCCTGAAATTATTAACAAATTAAATAAACTCAAAGATGGACAAGCATTAACTGTAATTAATAGTTTTGAACCTATTCCATTAATGAGAATGTTAGACGAAAATGGAAATAAATTCTACGGAGAATCAATTGATGAAAGAGAACATCATCTCACAATTCTTTACCAAAAATCAAAAATAGGGATTGATTCAAAAATAGATTGGAAAAAACAACTTGATTTATTTCCAGAATTAAATGTAATTGGAATGTTAAAAGATCCATTTGAAATTATTGTGAAAAAAGCACAATCAATAGAAGCAGGTCAAGGGTTTGTATTAATTCAAGCATTCCAACCTGATCCATTAATTAATTTATTAAAACAAATGGGATTTGAAACATATATTCAAAGAGAAGAAGAAATGAGATATAAAATGTATTTCTATAAACCAATTTCAAAAGATACATCAAAGGTAAAAGGTGAAAAAGTACCAGTTGTTATTCAATCTGCAACACCTGTCACCTACCCTATTATTATGAAAATGTTACAATCTAAAGAATTAATGTCAAAAATTGAAATTAAAGAATTGAAAGTATGGGATGAAACAGAAAAGCATATGGCATGGATTGTAAATGGAAAAGCAGATATTTCATTTTCGGCTGTTGCGGCCGCCTCTAAATTATTTCTTGTTGGATCTGATATTAAAATGATGTCAGTTGATATTTGGGATAATTTTTCAATATTAACAAGAGGTTATAAAGCAAATAATTTTGGCGATTTAAAAGGTCATAAAATTCATATGCCACTTTTTAAGGAAGCACCACCAGCTGCTGTAACAAATTATTTAATGAAAGAAACTGGATATAATCCCGAAGACTTTGATTTTTACTACGGTAAACCTTTTGGTCGCCCAAAAACAATTATGAACGATTTTATTGCTGGAAAAGCTGATACTGTTTTACTTCGTGAACCTGAAGCAAGTTTCGCTCTTTTTCATGCTGGACAAGATGCTTTTCATTCAATTTCATATAGCGATGTTTGGAAAACAATCAACAATAAAGAAATAAAATTACCAAATGCAGGTTTAATATTTAAAAATGATTTTCTTAATAATCATCCTGATACTGCAAAATTATTTGTTAAAGTAATGAAAGAAGCAATCGATTGGGTAAATAATAATAAAAAAGAATCTGCAAAAATGGCTTTTGATATTATGGGACAATCACCAGAAACAATTGAATTTTTCCTAAATCGTGCACATTTCGAACATATTCCCACATCTGAAGCAAAAGATGATTTATTTGAATATCTAAAAGTAGTTGATAAAAAAGCAGAAAAAAATCTCGATAAACTCAAAAAATTATTTTTATAAGCAATCGTTTAAATATGTAAATATTTTATAAAATTAAGCAAGAAGTCGATGTTTTTATTTTGGTATTGTGAATAGTTATTTTTATATTTACAGAAATAAGGACTTATAAAATTATGAATTTAACAAAACAAAATAGCGAATATGTTGAATGGATAGGTGATATAAAGAAACTTATTCAGACATCTCAAATAAAAGCTTCAATATCTGTAAATAAAGAACTATTAAACTTATACTGGAATATCGGAAAATCAATTTCTGAAAAAGTTGAAAAAGGAAATTGGGGTTCTTCAATAGTAGAAAAATTATCAAAAGATTTGAAGAAGGAGTTTCCAACCCAAAAAGGATTTTCGAGAAGTAATTTGTTTTCAATGAAAAAATGGTTTGAATTTTATTCACAATCACAAATTGAAATTGAAAAAGTCCAACAACTTGTTGGACAAATTCCTTGGGGACAAAATGTGGTGATTTTTTCTAAATCAAAAACTATCGAAGAGGCATTATTTTACACAAGCAAAACTATTGAAAACAATTGGTCTCGTTCAGTTTTGATTCATCAAATTGAATTAGATTTTTTTGAGAGAAAAGGAAAGGCAATTACAAATTTTGAGACAACTTTACCTGCACCACATTCTGAATTAGCATCAGAAACATTAAAAGACCCCTATAAGTTTGATT
>JAOZRH010000214.1 GCA_029931905.1 Fidelibacterota bacterium | reverse complement strand
GTATGGCGATATTCAGGTTTAATTTCAGCTTCAGTTTTAACGGCGAGAGAGCTAGATGAAAGGAAATGGATTGTATTCCCTTATGAACATTAGAGATGAATTATTACTACGTCCAAAACCACTTAAAAAAGTTTGAGAATGTTAAATTTGATTTAGAAAAAAAAGATTATAATAAATTAAAGATATCCCATTTAAAGAATCGAAAAATTGTTATAATAAAATTTGAAAAAATAATCAAAATTAAATTTTACTATGATGAATATTATGGAAATATTAGTTCTAAAATTTTAATATATGATCAAAATGAAGAAAGATATTTGGGTAATAAACATTTTATAAATATTAAAGGTGTTAATTATGGATTTTATGACGCCAAAATTAAATTAACTAAGTATAGAACTTTTGCTAGAGATATTATTGGTGATATAATTAATGTAAGGAAAAAACACAGATTTTATAAATGTGAATATAATATCTGTAAGATGTTTAGAAGATTTGAAAAAAGTGATTTTAAATATATGATTTTGAAATTAAGAACGGCGAAATCTTTTTCGTTCTACTGGCGAGAATTAAAGAAAAAATGGGATGATGATTTTTTAAAAGAAAATTTATGGGCACGTCAAATACTAATTGATTTTATGTGCAGATTTGCTAAATTACATCTGTTATATAAAAATAAAAAGAGAAAATGGATTGTTGACTCCACCGAATGGTTTTATTTTAAAGGATTTAAATTCACACATAACATCAAAACCCATTCAAAATACAAACAAAATTATCCAGTTTTCTTAAACGAAAATGAATCTCAAATTAATAATCAACGAATTGAAATAAATTCATTTTATGAAAAAAAATGGTTATTTATTGGTTGGAAAAACAAAGTTAAAGAATTTGTTAAATTCTTTGAAAAAGAAGAATGCATTTTATGTTGTCAACCAATAAGTCTTAGAGAAGAAATAAATCCTTTAGTCATATACAAATGTACTAATCCTGATAACTTTGTTTATTATTTAATGAATTCTATGCAAAGTAACGATGAAAGATGTCGATTTTTAGTAATTAAAACAAATATAAAAATTATATATCAATTATTTATAAATAATTTTGATTATTTTCTTAATACAGGTTATCACATTGATAGAAAAATAAAAACCATTAGAGAAATTATTAAAGCTTGTAGAAGTGAAAATCTTAAGTATCCAAAATATTTGAAAAGAAAGATTATATTAAATTGTCAAAAAATATTACTTGAATATTTGTAGTTTTGAATAACGGCGGAGATCGAAAGGTCTCGCGCCGTTATATATATTTATGATAAATATTTAAATACCTTATAAAGAAATATTTATTATAAAAAAGGAGAACAAAAATATGAATACATTAAGTGATGTGTTTAAAATTACATTAGGTTTCATTATATACATATTGGTCACTCCAATATGTATATACTTACTTACTAATTCAATAAGTTCATTAATAATTGGACTAATCACTGTAAGTACTTTCTGTGGTATTATCGCATTTCTGGTATCACCATATGAAAGTTACTATTATAAAAGCCCGTAAGGGCTTTTTTCTTTCACCTCCAAAATTTTCTATTTAAAGATTTAATAAAGAAATTATTCTCATACAAAAAAAACAACAGCCTTTGTTTTTTGAACCACAAAAAATACTGGCGGACGAGGCAGTTTGTCTGTTTCGTGTTGGATTATAAAATACTAAATTGTAGGTTCCGCCGAATCAAATATTTTTTTTAGATCTTTTCTTTGGAGGCAAAAAACATGAACCACGAAACTTCTGTACAAGTTTCTTACAATTTTAATCCTGGCTTATTCTCACACAATCTCGAAATAATACGAAAAGATCCTATCAAGGTACTGATATTCAAAAATTTCCTAAATCCTGAAGTTATCGAATACTGGGAAGAAGCTATATCTAAAAATCATCTTCTTCTTTGGGAATTACCTAAAGAACATAGAACAATCAATATGTATTGTTCTGTAATTGATCAATTTGGTAGTAGATATCATCAACTTTTATCTGCTATCAGATATGATTTTAAAAACAATATAATTCCTGAAAAAATTTGTACTAGAGCTGTCAAAAAATGTATTCGTCATTTAGGTCAATTAACAAATATAGAACAAACTAAAAATGTTTGTTTAACGGCGATTTACAAGAATCCGAATGCTATTAGATATATCAATTATTTTAATTGCGATTTAATTATAGAAGCTTTAACAAAAGCTATTAATGATTGTAAAGAAAAATTTGATAAAGTTTGTAAAATAATTTGTAACAAATTTTCTGAAACACAGTTGATTGAGGTGATAAATAAGTTCACTCAAAAAATTGATGAGAAATACCTAATTTCTTATCCGAAAGCATTAGAGTTTCAAAGAAAAAAATATCAAAAAAAAGAATCAACTTTTTCTTTCAAAAAAATTAACAAAAAAATAAATCGTATTGAAGGGAGAGTTGGAACAATAATACATGAGGTAAGAATGAACAGAAAAGAAATAATTGAAGAAATTGAAAGAATCAAAAAAGAAAACGAAGAAATAAAATGTATGATTTATACCCTTCAAAATGGTCAAATCCAGGTTATGGAATTGATCGGCGAATTAACTGAATCTATTGAAAAAAATAATCAACAAATATATGATTTGTTGATTAATCAAACAAAATCATTTGAAATTAAAAATTTTGGTAATGTTCATCAAATGCCAAAAATCTAATTTTTAGAGGTGGAATGACCACCTCTTTATTTTTTTTCATGTTTTTTATAAAGAAATATTCTCATAAAAGGAGACAATATGTTAAAAAAAATTTCAAGAACAATTAACAAAGTACCACACGGACCTAATATAGTTCTGATAAGTTTTTGTATACTTGGAATACTATTATCTTTAAGAAGTCCAAGTTTTGGAATGGTATTAGTATCATTCTTTCTCGGAAATTGGATTGGCAAAAACAATCAATCTTAAAAGGAGCTAATATGTATAAAAAAATTATTATACTGATAATCATACTTATAGGTATTCTGTCATATTTCTATTACAACAGGATATATATTCCAAATCAAATAGTTCGCGAATTTCAAATTCAACTCGCGAACGAAGATGCTGATCTGATGTGGCAGTATCAAAAAAGTTTGGAGGGTGAAAAAGAATTTCTCCGTCGAATTGAAAAACTCAACGAAAATTTTGATAATTTTTTCAACAAAAAACCTCCAGAGAAGAAACAACA